>JAFVZE010000165.1 GCA_017508315.1 Kiritimatiellia bacterium
CCGAGTGGGCCAAAAAGAATCCGCATATCCGCCGACAATCCAGTATTTTGGTCGAAAATAAAATCGTCTTCGATTTTACGATGTGCGGATTCGATCATCTGCCGGAAAATCTCGTTCCCGCCGCGCTTTTTGTCACCCACTCGCATGGCGACCACTTCAACGCGCCCGCCGTCGTCAGATTGGGTGTCAGGAAGGTGTATACGCATTCGTCCTGGACGAGCCACGCCAAAACCGTCCTCGAGGCCGCCGCGCAGGAGGCGAAGGCGCCGGCGCCCGAAGTGATCGGAATCGACTTTGCCGCGCCTGTCGAGATCGACGGGATTACCGTGACGGCGGTTCCGTCCATCCACAGCACCTCGCGTCTCGTTGACGGTCAGATTGAACGGACGGCCATGTATCTCATCGAGAAGGGCGCCTCGCGTCTTCTGTATGCGACCGACACGGCCGGCATTTCCGGCGACGCGGCACGCATGATCGGCATCGACAGGCATATCACGCCGCGGCGGTTTGAAAAACGAACTGTCGATAATCCGTTTATCCACAAGCCGCAACCGCTCACCGCGTTTATCATGGAGGCGACGAACGGCGATAAGGATGAGGATTTCCGGCTTTTCGTCCATGCGAGCGTTCAAACGGTCGACCGGATTGTCAAAATGCTGAAAAAGACGGGCCGCTTCACGCCGCCGCCCGGTCAAAAAGCGTATATTACGCATTTAGGGCTTAAATACCGTAATTGGCCGTCCGAAAAAATCGAGGCCGACATTTCGCCTGAGCTTGCGGCCGCACACGACGGGCTTGAAGTGAGGCTCGGCTGAGCCGGTAAAAAAAAGAATTTGGAAAAAGGAGGATTCACATGGTCGAAAGAAAGTCATTGTTCGCGGGTCTTTTCGCGTTCGTTTGTTCTTGGGCTTGGGCGGAAGTCATCGACCTCAACGGCTCTGCGCGCACGGTCGGCGCGGATGAATACGCCGCCGAATTTACGAACACTTCCGAAACACTCGCCGAACTGACGGTTGAGAATACCGAAGCCGCCGAATTTTCGGGTAAGATATCCGGCAATATCAAACTGGTGAAAGCGGGTGCCGGTCAACTTGATATCACGACCGTCAATGATTTTACGGGCGGGGTCGATCTCAGGGCTGGAATAATCAACTTCACCGTCGCCGGGTCACTCGGATCGGGAAAGGTGACGATTTCAAGTGGCGCGACACTACGACTTGGAGCAGCCGTTGAATGCTCCAACCCCATTCATTTGATGGCGAGTGGAAGTAAACTGATTTCTGCAAATGCTTCTTCTAAATTTATGGGAGATATTACAGGCGAAAGCGGGATCACTTTTACACCAGATCATTCTGGTAATAAAAAGCATTTTACTGTTTATGGAAGTGTAACGATTCCTGATGGCGTGGTGAAGGCCGCGTACAGGCAAGAGACTTATGTAAATTTTCGTGGACCAGTGAAGGTTAAAGCAGTGGACGGCAATAATGGTGGTGGTCACGTTGCGGCATTTAGGTTTTATTCAAATGAAAACATGTGGCAATACTTTCAGTTTCGCCGGTATAATAATTCATCCTATGCTCCTTATTTCGCAGCCGGAGCCATTCCAGTGACAAGTTATATCAATATGAAAAACAGAACGAGTACCTCATATGGTTTTTCTATTGACGGTGATCAGTGTTTCAAATATTTACAGTTTACTACTCCAGATAAGGGCTGTGCTCACTTAAAGGCTAATTCATTGTCGACTGTGACGCTTGGCTCTGAAGTTGAAGTTACTGGTAGCCAGAGTGGAACGGCATATATTTTTGAAGGATCTTCTTTAAGCCTCGTTTACTCTCCTGAAAACACTGATTCGCCATGGACGATTGCGTCTGGCACTTCTACGATGAAGGGAACGTTAACGGTTGAGAGAGGCATTCTTTCAATTGAAGGGTCTGCGACATTTGCGAATGTCCCGAAAATTACAGTCAATGAATCGGGTGTCTTTTCGTGCACATCAACGGGGACGACTCCTTTAAATTCCCTTAAACATATTGAGCTTTCTGAAGAGGCAACGTTCAATGTCGGCGAAGGAATTGAAATTTCTCTCGATTCATTCCTTGTTGACGGTAAGCCGCCAAGAGCTTTCGGCTGGTTTACGGGATCGGATAATGAAAATCCCGTAGAAGGCGACCAGAAGTCGATTCCGCAGATTAAAGGCACGGGCCGCATTTATATTCCTTTCCAAGGTAGTGCGACGGAGGCGACGTGGGACGGTGGTGCCGGTGAGAGCGATACGCTCGTGACGACGGCGGCGAACTGGGATGGCGACATGCTTCCTGATTTTTCGGGCGGTCTGACCGCCACCTTCGCAACAGGCGGGAAAGTTGCAACGTTTACATCTGTATCGTCCTTAGACGCTATCAATTTTTCCGCAGAAGAAGGATTTACGTTGAACGCTCAAGACGAGAACGCAAAAGTCGTCTTGGCGAGCGGTATCGCGGTCGCTGAAAATTCCGGCGAAACGGTCGTTACCAACACGCTTGATGTGCCCTTTCACATGACTGGTGAACAAAATTGGCAGACGCCGGCGAATACGGTTCTTGAGATTCGCAAGCCGATTACATCAGAAACGAGTACTCTGTTTATATTGGGTGGCAGGGGAAGCTATGATATCTATTCGACGAACACATTTTCGGGGTCTGTTAAGTTGACAAACGGCCTGACGCGTGTGTTCACCAAGAGGGGAGCGTTTGGTGTGTCAGAGGACGGCAGTAATGTGGCATTGCAAAATAATCAAGGAGCCCGATTGACGCTTTATGGAACAGAGATTGACAAGCCGTTTACATTGAGTAAACCGGCGGGTAATAATGCCGGAGGACTGACATTTGCGGCAGGTGCAAGCAATGCCTTCCTCAAAGCGTTTACTGCTGGACATAACTGGACTCCTTCCCCAGCACATGGTGCCGTAATCGCCTTTTTAGGCGAAACGACAATAGGAAGTTATTTTCGTCCGGATATGACAGCCGGCAGCGTGAAGATGATTTTTGGCGGTAGGGCTTCATTTGGGACAGGTTCTCAATTTTACGGCGGCACGACAGTATTTAAATCATCGTCCAATACTCTTGCTAATGTTGAAGGCACTGATAAATCTCTTGTCTATGTTCGCGTGAATACCACGCTGGATTTGCAGGCTCCGGATTGCTTCAAGAATACTCCGAATGTGACGATGGCGAATCAAGAAGGACGAAACGAATCGTATATTCGTCTCAACGGCAACGATCAATCGTTCGGCAATTTGAATATCGTCAATCCTTACGGCTACATTACGACGCCTTCAGATAAACCGGCGACATTTGCGTTTGACCAGACAAGTGATTGGACGCCACGTGCGGATGTCTTCCAAGGCCCGATCTCTCTTTCAAAGGGCGGTATGGCAACGGTGACAATCAACTCATCGATGCAGACAACAGGCGGCGATTTGACGGTGACCGGCGGTACGCTCGCGTTCGGCGAGAGCGGCGTTCTTTCGTCGGTCACGAATATCACCGTCAGCGGCGAGGGATCGCTTGTGACGTTGGTGTCCAAAGCGAATCTGCCCAATCACAAGAAGTCGATTCTCCGTCTGAATGACGGCGGCAAGCTCCAGATCCCGTCCGGGATGAACTTGAAAGTGGCCGAACTCTACATCGATGGCAATAAGCGGCGGGACGGCAACTATACCGCCGGCAACGCGGCCGATATAGTCGCCGGCGAGGGTTCGCTCATTGTCGGTTCGCCTGCGTTTAAAATCATCATTCGGTAAAATGAAACGAAAATTACTGGTTACGGTTTTCGCGCTCGGTTTGAGTGTCGCCGCGCGGGCCGGGGCCTGGGACTTTCACGGGGCTGAGCGGGAGATCACTTGCGCGAGATCGCTTAAATCCGAAAAAATTAATGGCGCCTTTACATTGGAACTGAGGCTGTCGCCCAAAGCCTTTGAAAAGGCGCAGGGCGAAGGTATGGTCTGCTCGTGGGGCAACGGTTACAACAACGGCTGGAGACTTGTGTTCACGAAGGCGAAAGGCGGCTATCGCGCGGCGTTTTCGCTCGGGCATGAGGACGGCAAGCGCGGCGGCGTGCGATTCGTCGGTGCGCTCCCGACGAACGTGTGGACGACGCTCGCCGTCACGTTCGACGGAGCGCGTGTCAATCTCTACCGCGACGGCGTCTGGAACGCCACCGCCGACCGTCCGCACGGCTTTGCGCCCGCACATCCCGCCCAGTTGGCCCTCGGCGGCGCACGTTGCGGCATTTCGTTTTTTCCGTTCGACTGCTCGCGCGCCGAGCTTCTGCCGCGCGCGTTGACGGCCGATGAAATCGCGGCGCGTTATATGGGGGCTGTCCCCAAGAGCGAATGGCCGGCTTCCTTTCGGCGGCGGAAGGCTGATGCCGATTTGGCGCACGGGCGTTTTGACGCGGCGGCGGAAGGGTATGCGGAATTGTACCGCGAAGCCTGCCTGCGTGTCTCCCCTCATCGCGCCGAGATCGCTTTCGCCTATGCCGATGCGCTCGCGCAAGGCGGAAAAGCCGAGGAAGCGAAAAACGTCTGCCGCGAAATCGCCGCCGCGACGGATCTGCCGCTGTATCTGACGCGCGAGGCCGCGGAGAAGGCGGGGCTTCCCGATCCGCATCCCGCGGCGCCGCTTCCGACGGTCTCCGCCTGGCGGCCGGCGGCGCGGACGGACTGCGTGTATGTGATCGCGACGAACGGCAGCGATGCGGCGGCCGGGACGCCCGCCGCGCCTCTGGCGACGCTCGGTGCGGCGCTTGAGCGCGTGCGTGCGCGCGTCGCCGAAGACGGGTGGCCGACGGGTGGGGTGCAGATCGTTCTGCGCGGCGGGCGCTATCAGATGGCGGAAACGTGCGAGTTGACGGCGGCCGATTCCGGTGCGCCGGGTGCGCCGCTCGTGATTTGCGCCTGGCCGGGTGAGACGGTCGTCTTCGATGGGGCGCGCGAGGTGACGGCGTGGCGTCAGCCGACGGAGGAAGAGGCGTCGCGACTGGCGTCTGCGGCGCGCTCGCACGTGCGCGTCGCCGATCTCCCGGAGGCGGTTTTCGGCGAACTGCCGCCGCTTCAGCCCTACGGTTACGGCCGCAGAGGCGGCAAGATGATCGATCTGTCGGAGGACGGGCGACTGCTCACCTCGGCGCGTCATCCGAATGCGGGGTTTGCCGTCGTCACCGCGTCCGACCGCGAGACGTTCACCGCCGATTTCGGCGATCTGTCGGGATGGGAGAACGAAAAGAACGTCTTCGCCACCGGTTACTGGTGGAATTTCTGGTCGGATCGGACGCTGGCCGTCGCGTCGATCGATCCGGCGGCGAACACCGTGACGCTTGCGGCGGGCGAGCCCCGGAAAAAAGCGGACGGCCGGGCGATCAGGAAAGGGGCGGCCGTTTTCCTCACAAATGCGCTTCGGGCGCTGGATGCGCCGGGCGAATGGTATCTCGACCGAGACGCGCGCAAACTTTATGTCTGGCCGCGTTCTGCGGCGTCTGTGCGCTTCGCGCTCAATACGCGTGACGGTGCGTTTTTCCGCTTGGCCGGCGCGCGGTCTGTCGTTCTGAAAGACCTTGTCTTCGAGGGGACGTGTTCGACGGCTGTGACGATGGATTCGGTGAGCGATATCTGGGTCAAGGGCTGCACGTTCCGTCTGTGCGGTCGCGGGGGCGTGCGGGCGTCGGGCGCGCGCGTGCGCATCGATTCGTGCCGGTTCTACGATCTCGGTAGAAGCGCGGTTTCGCTTTCCGGCGGGTCGCGCGAGACGTTGTCGCGCGCCGACAATCTGGTGATCGACTGCGAGGCGTTCAATCTCGGCCGTCACTGGCGGACGTATTCGCCGGCGGTGCACGCGACCGGCTGCGGGATCGACATCGTCGCCAACCGTTTCCACGATCTGCCCTCAAGCGCGATCCGCGCCGACGCGAACGACGTGCGCGTCGTCTCGAACCGCATCTGGCGGTGCGTGCTTGAAAGCGACGATCAGGGGGCGTTCGACATCTACGCCAATCCGACGTTTGCCGGTGTCGAGATCGCCGACAACGTCTGGGAGGATATCGGCGGAGGCGATATCGCCCATACGGGGCAGGCCGCGGTTCGCTTGGATGATATGATCTGCGGCGTCGTCATCCGGGGCAACCGGTTCGTCCGCTGCGGCCGCGGGATTTTCGGCGCGGTGCAGGTCAACGGCGGAAGACGCAATTTCATCGACGGCAACGCGTTTGTCGATTGCCGGCTGGATGTTTCGGTTCAGAGCAAAAGCGCGGCCAAGTGGGCCGGCCTTTGCCGACGTTATGCGCATCTCTTTGCCTCTCCCGTCTACAACGCGCGGTATCCGGGCTTTTCGGCGTTGCCGTCGGCGCCGCCGGAGAATTATGTCTGGCGCAGCCGGCTCGAGGGCGTTTCTCGCAGCATCAGGCCGCGGGCGTTTTCCGTTTCTCCGCCCGGAGAACGGACGGCGCCGTAGCGGGACGGCGTTCAATGGCCTTCGCCGACAGCGTTTCGGATTTTAATAGCTTGGGGGACTGTCCCCATTGGCGATAATCCTATTTCGAATAACTCATGCGCTGTTTCATAGCAAATTGCGCGGCGTTCGTTCTCGGATAAGGGAAGTTTAAGAAACTCTGAAATAACAGCAGCAGGATCTTGCCACGGAGCATCTGTTCCAAATAGGATACGATTTGCTCCGTGCATTCGAATCATCCTGAAAATCTGTTCGTTCGGCATCCAGAA
>JAFVZE010000166.1 GCA_017508315.1 Kiritimatiellia bacterium
GCCCGGAGGAATTCCTCTCTCGCCGCCAGCCCTCCGCGCGGCAGCGCGGAGACAGATTTCAAAATTCCGGTAAAACCGAGAACGTTGCCGTGATACGAAAAAGCCGGCTTGAGATTCTCAAGCGCGAACTCCCGCGCCAGATTGCGGTTGTTGCCCAGCTTCAGATTGGCGTCAAGCGGCAGATGGCTGGCGTAAATCGCGATATCGGCGTCAAGCGCGGCCCTGACCACATTGTACATTCCTCCGGCGATGCGCTTTATCCCGCCGCCCCAGGAGATGCCGTGGTGCACCACCAGCATGTCCGCGCCGGCGGCCGCGGCCGCGCGAATGCTCCCGACGCCCGCATCGACCGCGAAAGCGACGCCGCGGACCTCGGAAACGGAGCGTTCCATCTGCAGACCGTTGTTCGACACGTCGTCGAACTTCCACGGCTCGAGAACCGAATCAAGCCAGGCGACTACCTTTTCAATTTTCATTGCCGTCTATTATACCAAAAGAAAACGCCCGCAATAAAATTCCGCCCCTCTTCGCGCAAAACCGCACCCCACGGCACGCGGCGCATCGCCGAAACCGCGCCGGATCAGAAGTGGAGCACTTTCGGGCTGAAACCGGCGGCATCGGCTTCATCCATCTGCGCGAACGCCATCACGATGAGACGGTCTCCGACCCTGCCCTGATGGGCCGCCGCGCCGTTCAGACAGCAGACATGGCTGCCGCACCGTCCGGCGATGGCGTAGGTTTCGAATCGGTTGCCGTTTTCGACGTCGGCGCAGAGAATCTTCTCGTACTGGACGATGCCGACGGCTTCCATATCGTCGGGATCCAAAGTGAGCGAACCTTCGTAATCGAGATTCGCTTCCGTGACCCTGATGCGATGCAACTTCGATTTAAGCAATGTCAGTTTCATCGATTCCGAGACGCTCCTTGATTGTTTTGGCCGTGATGACCACCTTCTTCATATCTTCATTGCCTGGCGCTTCGTACATGATCTCGGTCATGAGCCGCTCCATCTCCGCGCGCAGTCCGCGCGCGCCGGTCTTGCGTTTGAGCGCGGCCTTGGCGAGCAGACGCAGCGCTTCGGGCTTGAAGACGAGCTCGACACCGTCCATCGAAAGCAGTTTGCGGTACTGCTTGACGAGCGAATTCTTCGGTTCGGTAAGCACCAGCACGAGATCGTCTTCCGAAAGGTCCTTCATCGTCGTTATGACGGGAAGCCGTCCGGTGAATTCTGGTATGAGCCCGAACTTCACCAGATCCTCCGGCCTCACATCGAGCGCAGAAAGCCCCTCCCCGCCCTCGTCCGCGGTTTCATCCCCGTTCCCGCCGGCGGCGAAACCGATCGAGCGACGGTCCGAACGGGCGGCGACTATTTTGTCGAGCCCGACGAAAGCTCCGCCGCAGATAAAAAGAATGTTTGAAGTGTCGACCTCGATGTATTCCTGATCGGGATGCTTGCGCCCGCCCTTCGGCGGAATACGGCAGAGGGTGCCTTCGACGATCTTCAGAAGCGCCTGCTGCACGCCCTCGCCGGAAACGTCGCGGGTAATGGAGACGTTGTCGGTCTTGGACGCGATTTTGTCGATTTCATCAACGTAGATTATTCCGCGCTTGGCCAGTTCGACGTTGTTGTCGGCGTTCTGCAGCAGATAGCGCACGAGGTTCTCGACATCTTCGCCGACATATCCGGCCTGCGTCAGCACGGTCGCGTCGCCGATCGCGAAAGGCACGCCGAGCATTCTGGCGAGCGTTTTGGCGAGGAGCGTCTTGCCGGTTCCGGTCGGACCGATGAGCAGGATGTTGGACTTCTCGATCTCGACGTCACCGAACTCGCCGTCGTCGTTCCGCCCGGACGCTTCAAGCCGGCGGTAGTGGTTGTGCACCGCGACGGAGAGGACCTTCTTCACTTCATCGTGTCCGATCACGTGCTGGTCGAGAAATGCCTTGATCTCCTTCGGCGACGGCGTAGGCGGAAGTTCCGGAACCTTCCCGTCCCTGCTTTCGTGCCGCGAAACCATTTCATTGGCGTGCTTTACGCAATCGACGCAGATCCCCGCTCCGGTGGGGCTGGGAATCACCGCGACCTCGTCCGAACCGCGTCCGCAGAACGAACAGTAGACGGAATCTTTCTTCCTTTTCATCTTCAGCCGATCACTTCGTCGATGAGCCCCCAGGCTTTCGCCTCCTCCGCGCTCATGAAATGGTCGCGGTCGGTGTCTTTGACGACTTCGGCCATTTTTTTGCCCGAATGACCGGCGAGAATCTCGTTGAGTTTCTCCTTGAGGCGCAGAATCTCTCTGGCGGTGATCTCGATGTCGCTCGCCTTGCCTTCGGCGCCGCCCCAGGGCTGATGGATCATGATGCGAGCGTTCGGAAGCGCGAATCGACGACCCTTGGTGCCTGCAGTCAGCAGCACCGCACCCATTGAAGCGGCCTGCCCGATGCAATACGTCGCGATCGGGCACTTGACGAACTGCATGGTGTCGTAGATCGCCAGACCCGCCGTCACGCTGCCGCCCGGAGAATTGACGTAGACCGAGATCTCTTTTTTAGGATCCTGCGACTGCAGGAAGAGAAGCTGGGCGCAGACGGCGTTGGCCATTTCGTCGTTGACTTCGCCGGAGACGAAAACGATCCGGTCCAGAAGGAGACGCGAGTAGATGTCGTAAGTCCGCTCTCCCCTGCCGGTCTGCTCGACGACATACGGAATCATGTAGTTCTTCATCGCTTTTTCCGCCCGCTTACTTCTTGGCGTTCTGAATGACGAATTCGATGACCTTCCTGCCCTTCTCCTCGTCCTTGGCCTCGATCTTCTCTTCCGCGGCGATCGCATCGAGGACGTACCACAGCCGGACCTGGCGTTCGGCGGCGCTCTCGGCGTCCTTGAGGATCGCGTCGCGGTTCTTCTCGAAGTACTCGGCGTTCAGGCCGGAATACTGGGCGCGCTGCGCGAACTCCTGAAGATATCCGTCCATCGCGCGGCGGACCTGACTCTGAGGCACATCGAAATCGACCTTCTTCATGAGCATCTCCACCGCCTCGTTCTCGCGGCGCATCGCCTCTTCCTCGACCGCCTGCTTCTCCATCGATTCGCGGATGGTGGACGTGAGCTTCTCGATCGACTCGGCTTTCGCCTTTTCGACGAGTTCGGCGTCCGTGGGAAGAATGCGGCGGCGGAAACTCTTGAGCGTAACGGTGTAGAGCGCCTTTTCCCCCTTGAGCCCCTCGGGAGCCGTCTCCTTGTCAAACTTCGCCTTGATCCCCTCCTTGGTCTCGCCGGCCTTCATTCCTTTGACGGCATCGAGAATCTCGGGCAGAAAGCGTCCTTCCTCGACCTGAGTCCAGAAGCCCTCGCCGCCGGCGACTATCTTCGCTTCGGGGTTGATTTCGAGAATCGGCGTCTTGCCGACGGTGCCGGAATAGTCGATCTGCACGAAATCGCCGTCGGAAACCGCCTCGCCTTCCTTGGCGTCTTCAAACTTGGCGTAGGCCGCGCGCAAGCGCTCGATCTGCTCGGCGACCGCCGCATCCTCGACTTTGGCGTCCTTGGACGTCAGTTTGAGCCCCTTGTAGGTCGGAAGCTTGAATTTCGGGCGGACATCGACGATCGCGACGAACGAACCGCCGTCTTCGCCGTACTTCATATCTTTGACGTCGGCAAGCGCGACTTCCTCGATCGCCTCGGCCTTGACGGCGTCCGGATATTTTTTCTGGAACATTTCACGCTCGATCTCGCGCTTGAGACCGTCGGCGAACTCCCTGCGGATGATCTCCACCGGCACCTTGCCCTTGCGGAAGCCGGGAAGCTGCGCCTCGCGCATAAAAACCTTCTCCACGCTCTTGACGACATCCTTCGTTTCCGCGGCGTCGAGCGTGACGGTAAGCTGCACCTGGCACTTGTCCAAATTCTTCGTTTCTGTCTTCATTTTATGCTTTTCTCCTGAGTTTCAAAAATGTTCCGCATATTTTACCATATTTCGCCGGATTATTTCTGAATTTTCCGTCCGATGTCCATGCGAAGTCATTCGAGTTCTGCCATATTCTGCACCGCGCCATATCCCGATTTGATATAATGCCCCCATGAAAATCGTTTTTATGAGCGACATCCACGGAGTGCCCTCGGCGCTCGAAGCGGCGCTGGCGAAGGCCGACTCTCTCGGCTGCGACCGTATCGTCCTTCTGGGAGATCTTCTCTATCACGGTCCGCGCAACGGCGTGCCGGACTTCTACGATCCCGTCAGGGTCGCCGGACTTCTCAACGCGCGGAAAGATCGCATTCTCGCCGTGCGCGGCAACTGCGACGCCGAAGTCGATCAGCTGATGTTCGAATTTCCGATGATGTCCGATTACGCCGTGCTTGACGCGGGAAGCGAACGTTTCTTCCTCACCCACGGCCACCTCTGGAACGAACGCAACCTGCCGCCGCTCGGCACAGGCGGCGTTCTCGTCCACGGACACACCCACATTCCGGAACTTAAGAAACTCGAATGCGGAATTTCGCTCTTCAATCCCGGCTCGGTCTCTCTGCCCAAGGGCGGCAGCGCCAGATCAATCGGCTATTTTGACGGCAGCGCACTCGGGCACTGCACGATCTGAAAAACCGAAAAAATCTCGAAAATCCTGAGGTTTTCGGGGTCTGTCCCCGCGATTTCGAGGTTTCGGCCCCCTTACGGAGAGCCCGGCAGCAGTCCATATATTCTCCCGTGCGCTTTTCTCAAGACCTCGGGATTGAATTTAAGCACCTTGCGGTCGTACGTGAGCAGTCCGTTGATCTCTATCTCGACGTCCGTCGTCTGTGTGTATATTGCGCCTCCCAGTCCCGCCTTGACATTCTCCGCAAGTCTGTCCAGCAGCGCCAGATAGGTTTGCTCAAGCTTTTTCCGGGTATTGGTATCCTCGATGCCGCCATATCCCCAATTGCCGTCGCCGTTCTTTCCGCCACGCCACAAATGTCCTTCGACCGGATGACCAAGTCCCCCGAATTCGCCGAGAAAACTCACGCGTCTGTCATTTGCCCTGAACATGTCCGGACCTCTGTAGCGATGCATATCAACCGTATCGCCGGCCTCGCACTCCCCTTTCGGTCTGTGGTTCGTGACCGTCCTCCCCCCAGGCTTGCCGGAGAGCAGATGACCTCCTTCATAGTCGAACCACCCGGATGGTCCATTGACGAGACGTGAAGGGTCGTACCGACGGACGAAATCCAGAGTCGAATGCGTGAGAAACTCGCCCGGCTGGCTCCACCCCTCGTTGTACGGACACCACATGACAATCGACTGGAAGCTGCCGAGAGAATCCATCATCTCCTTCAATTCCCGGCGCTGAAGGCGATATCGGCGAATTGTTTCCGCCTTCCGCGGAGAACCGGCGTCGCCATTTCCCGAAGGCAGATCCTGCACCACCAGAATGCCCAATCTGTCACACATCGCGTAGTACTGCAGAGGCTCCACCTTGATGTGTTTCCTGAGCGTATTGTAGCCGCAGTCCTTCAGCACCTTGATGTCATACGCCATTGCCTCCTCCGACGGCGGAGTGAGAAGTCCGTCCGGCCACCATCCCTGATCAAGCGTTCCCATCAGAAAATACGGCCTGCCGTTGAGAAAGAAACGCAGCACACCGTTCCCGTCCTTGCGCTTCTCGAATCTCCTCATGCCGAAACTGCCGGTAAACTCGTCGTTGACGTATCTGACCCTGAACGTGTACAGATGGGGCGATTCCGGGCTCCACAGCTTGAAATCTCCCGGGAGGCGAACTTTCAGCCGTCTGCCGGCGCCTTTCACGGACGCGACGCATTCCCCATTGTCGAAAACACACACTTCGACATTCTCCCCGACTCCGGCTCCGGCCGCCTTGAACTCGAACAAAACCTCCCCGGCGTCAATGTCCGTCTCGATTTTATAGGATTCAACGTGTGCATCCGGCACCGTCTCCATCCATACGGTCTGCCATATCCCGGAAACACGGGTATAGAAGCATCCGTGAGGATCGAGACACTGCTTGCCGCGAGAGTTTGTGATTCCCTCGGTCGGATCCCATACGCAGACCGTCAGCTCGTTTTCACCCCGTTTGACAAAATCGGTGATGTCGAGCGTGAACGGGTTCTGTCCGCCCTCATGCGGCACGTCCGTCACTTCGTCGTGGCCGATGAAAACCATCGTCTGAAAATCAACCGCGCCGAAATGCAGCAGTATCCGTTCTCCGGGCCTGGGGTCGCAATCGATCTTTCGCGTGTACCACAGGAACTCATCGGGAGCAAGAAGCCTTCCCACTCCCGACAGGGCGCTTTCCAGCGAAAACGGGACCAGTATCTTCCCGTCCCATTTCCGGGGACGTCCCGGAGTGTTTGTTACGCTCGTCACGGCATAATCCCACTCTCCATTCAGGTTTGTCCAGCCCTTGCGCACCAGTTGCGGACGCGGATAGCTCCGCCACGCATTCTGCGGAGTCACCTTCTCTCCCCATTCGGTCATCAGCGGAGCCTTCGCCTTGACATATCCGGACACGGGAACCGTCAGGGCGGACACAAGCAGCGCCGTTGCTGCCTTCTCCATTTTCAGACTCATTCGACTGCCACTCCTTTCGATCATCACTCCTGCGGATACATCTCGTCGATATTGCGAAAACGGTACCCTCCCGACACCTTCATCGTCAACGTCAGGGGTTCGCCCTCGTCGCCGAACCAGTTTCGCGGCCGTACCGATATGCTGTACGATTTCCCCGGTTCGAGGGAATACGCCGGCGCGCGCAGATTGACCCTGCCGCCCCTGAATCGTTCAAGCCGGTAGAAGTCGGACACGTACATATAGCTTTTGGGTTCCGCGGCTTTTCCCACGGACGGCATCTCGGCGATCTCCAGCCGGTAGCCCTCAACCCCGTCCCCGCCCTTGGCCGGATCAAAAAGGAAGTGGATGAAGCCGTAGTCGTAACGGGAAATCAGTCTGGCCCCGGCGGCGAATTGGGGCGCGGCGCCATGTCGCGCAGCCGGATATTTCGGATGTGAAGGCCTGTACGGGATGTCGAAGGACCAGCGTTCGGAAGGAGAAGTCAGCTCTTTCTCGTCATCCGCATTGTAGCGACGGACTTCAATGTATCCGTCGAACACGTCAATCACCATGAACCCGACGGATTCACGGGCCAAAGGTAGAATTCCTCCCACCGTATTGACACGCTTGCCGGGATAGCACCCGTAATGAAGGGTCGATGTGTTCATTGCGGTAAACTCATTCTGCCAGATCATCAGTTCATTGCGCAATGGGCAGTGGGTGTGACCGGAAAGAGAAACAACCTGAGGAAACCTGTTCAGGACATTTCGCAGATGAACACCATGAACATCCGAAGAACCGAGAACCGTACCGGCCGGCTGATAGTGCGACAGGACGAAAATCGGCTTCGACGGATCGCGACGGACGCACTCGCCAAGCATCTTTGCAAGCTCTTCCGCCTCTGCGGCGTAGTATTCGCCTTTCTTGAGCTTTTCGCGGGTCGCGACGGCTACAAAATCATATCCGCTGATCGTCCGCCGCGTCACATGACCACTCCCTTGTCCGAAAACGGAGTAGAACTCGTCTATCACCTGATCATATGTACGTCCGGAGCCTTTCCGCAACCAGATGTCGTGATTACCCGGCACGGCAAAATTACTTGCGCCGCCCAGCTTCGCCCGGCAGGCCGCGAGATACCGCCCGATGGTGGGAATGTCGTCGAAATCGGATATGTCGCCCGCGTTCAGGACGATATCCGCGTCCATCGGCCTCAACATCTCCAATGCGCGATCAAGCGTATACCATCCCCAGTTGTCCCGCTCCGGACGCAGCTGATTGTCGCTCATGACCGCGATGCGCAGCCGCACGTCTTTTTTCTTTTCAACTCCTCCGGCCGCGGCGACGGCGGCGGCGCATAAGAACTCTCGTCTTGTGGATTTCATGCTTCACTTCCTGCAGTATACGACTGCACCTCCTCCTATCGTGATCTTGCCGCGGAGAACGCCATGATCCGTCTTTACGTCCGAAAGAGACGCATTGACGGTTGAGACCTCCCTGTACCGCGGGACATCCCGCACCGCGAACTTGACGCTGGCGTCACCGCCATTCCAATTTGAAAACACCAGAATGTCGGCGCGAGGCCCCTCGAGAAGCGATATTTCGACAAGATGGTCGGAGGTGGCCGCCCTGCGGCGGACGTCTTTCAGCACCTTGCCGCGGAAGAACTCGCGGTGGGCCTTCGGATACTGCAGCATTCCATATTTCCCAGGATCCGCCTTTCCCTGCCTCCAATAGTCGAGAGCAGGGAAGAATCCTACCATACGGACCGTTCCCTTTCCCATTCTGAGTTCACGCCAATAAGGCCTTGCGGATCCTACAATCACATCCATTGATGCGAAGGAATCGAGGACCTTGCGCTTGACGAGCTCGAACTTGGGGCGGCCCACCTTCTGCTGCTTCACATACCGCGGCCGCGGCAACGCCGCATCCAATGGATTGTTGCATTCATCAGCCGACATCGCGTTGGCTCCGAGGTAAAGAATCCCTCCCTGCTTGACCCATGACAGGATGTCCTCCGCCACATCCCGTCTGACATTGCGGTCAAGCACAAAAAGCATCCTGTACCGCGACAGTTCCGTTTTCACGGCGTCTTCGCCAATCACATCCGTCCGCACGCCGCAATGGCGCAAAAGCATCGACAGCGCACTGCGTTCCATACCGAATTCGCTGTCTTCGCCGATCTGCCAGACATCCCCCGTCACCCCGACCAGGATCGCCGCATCGCCCTTCGCGCATTTCGCGGCGAGAATACCCCTCTCGTATTCGCCGACGGAATAGGCGAAATGCCGCATCGGCGCAAAAATCTCCGGACGGTGGCTGTTGTAGTCGGAAGAAGGCGCATAGCGCGGACCGTAGTTGAAGAAGTAAAGCGACTTCGCGCCGCGCCCGAGCGCCATATACGCCTTGCAGGAGATAAGCCACTCGTTGCAGCCGCAGAGAATGCAGTAGACCCCGAACGGGATTCCCCGTATCGAACAGGCCGAACGCATCGTGTCGAAATAGATGGAATTGATCTGTTTGGTGCGTCCGAAATTCGCCCAGTCTTCGCACCATCCGTAGGTAAGCGCGCCCGAGCCGTAAATATCGAACCAATCGCTGCTGTGGCCGACGAGGTTGCCGGAGAAAACGAGTCCGATCCCCTGATTGACCCCCGTTCTGAGCGCAGGATCGACCGCCGTCAGCGCATCGGTGATCGCCTGAAACGACCCGGTGAAAAGCGAATTCATTTTCTTCGCCGAACGGTAGAACCGGATCCCGTCCGACTTGTCGCACGTTGCCCCGCCGGGAACGCTCTTGATGCAGAGCGCGCAGTTGGTCATGTGCGCCATCGGTATCCCGGGCTCGTCGGCACAGTTGACATAAAGCGATCTGCCGCCGGCGGGAAATGCCGGACGGGTCTCCAACCATTTGCGGGCGCGTTTCAAAAGCTTCTCTCCGTCCGGATGAAGCATCTCATCGTCATTTGCAAATCCGGGCGAAAAACCCTCCCGCGCCCAATTAAGCCCTTCAGCGGCGTAATGGACGCCGTTGATCCCGACACGCCGAAACACCTCCATTTCGTTTTCCCATGTGCGCGGATCAACGATTCTGCGGTTCAACGCAAGCCCCGCCCCCACCGGAAACGCCGCCGGCCGTTTCCCTTCAACCGGCGGCAGGGTTTCTACGATCCGCAGCGTCCTCTCCGACGCGTCAAGGTCGCACTCCACGACGACATCCATTTTTTCGGGGTCGAGCGTCGCTGTGAACCCCGCCGCGGGCGCGGATTTACGGACGATCTTTCCGCGCGGCATCGATCCGTCGGCGGAGCCGGCGAACTCGACCGTGAACTCGGACGATTCCGTCGGATTGTCGTAGCCGCGGATCATCCGCATCATCACCCGTTCGAGTTTGCGCGGGCCGACAAGTGCCGAATAATCCATCCACGCCGTAGTCTCACCCGGCTCGAGCCAGGCCTTGCGCCCGCCCGGCGGGATCGCGCCCGGCTTAAGCCCATTCTTGGTGACGCTTGCCGTCTGGTAGTACGGGCGGCAGCCGTGACGGATGAAAATCGCCAGCGCCGCGGAAGGATTGGACTTGCCGCATATCACCCGGAACCAGAGATTGCTGCGTCCGGAAGAGCCGAGTTCGACCTCTTCGTCGGTCTCTTCCGAAACCGCACGATTGATCGCAGGCGCGTCTGCGGCGGCAAAGAAAGCCGCCGCCAGACAAAATGCCACATTTCTACTTATCCGCAAGTTCCGCATTATTTGCCGTTATGCGCCGCATTATTTTTCCGCAAACTCGTCCTTGAGCATGAACTTGAACGGCTTGGAAGGTTTCGAAACCTCACCTTTCTTGTTCCGCCAGACGATAAAGGCGTAATGATCGCGCCCGGCAAGAAATCCTTTCACGAGCTCCCCCGACGCTTTGAGGTTCCTGCCTAGAAGAATCGCCCCCTCTCCCGTCGGCGTCAGACTCACATAGATGTCGTAACCGGCCGCCTCCGGCATTTCCCCGAACGCGAAATGTCCGCGCGTGCCGTCGTAGTAATGAAGCGGATGCGTCACGCCGGTGATCTCGGTCGCAGGGAGCGTGCCGACGATCTCGGCGAGGGGGTTCTGCCGCTTCACGCCCTTCGGCGGGGGCGGCATCTTCGCGCCGCCAGCGGGCTCGATGCGTTCGACGTAAAGCGAACCGAACTTGACCGGAGTCGGCTTCACATCCACGAGCGCGTTCACATGCATCGCCTTCGGCCGGCGCTCGACATAGATCTTTTCGAGCGAAAGCGGATAGTCGACCCGTCCGTTGCCGCCGTAGGCGCCCCACCAGCACGAACCGGGATAGCGCGAAGAGTCCCACGGCCGGTTGCCGGGCAGCTCAAACCGCACGAGACGGCGGCCGCTGAAATTGAAAAAGCTGTCGCACTTCGTGTCGTCCACGTTGTAGGTGGACTCCTGACCGACGCTGATGAAGCGCTCGCCTTCGGCGTCCCTGAGCTCGTAGACGACGCGTCCCCAGTCCGCCTCGGTTTCGACCTCAAGCGCGATCACGCGCGGGCGCCCGGGAAGAAGGACGCTCTTCGGCGGAACGATCGTCGTGCAGAACGGCATCGCATCACGGTCGGGAAGACCGTCAGGAAGACAAACCGACAATTTTCCGGCGTCTGCCGTCACGTTCATTTCGACCGGGAAACGGATGATGTTGCCGGGCATGTTCTCCAGATATTCCTTCGGCGGCGTTTCGGTGGACTGTTTCCAGACCGCGAGTGAAGAGACCTTGACGGCCCCCTTCTCCGGTTTCGTTTCCGCCGCATCGAAAGTCTGCCTGCCGAACTCTATATCCCCCTTGCAGCCGATCATGAAAATAGGCTCGGGTGAGATTATCGACGGGAAGTTCACATTGTCCATCGCATCGAAAAGCTGACGGAACTTGGCCTTGAAAGGAACTTTTCCGCGCACCGTCCACATCACATGAAGCGGCTCGCCGGTTTTGACATTGGCGTATTCAAGGACGAAAATTCCGAGCGACGGCGTCGGCACCACCCGCTTGAACTCGCAGTCCCGCAGAAGGCGGATCATCGTGCCGCACGCGGCATAGCTCGGATAGGGGTTGAGCGTAAGCCGCGAAAGGCCGCCGCCGCTGTAATGCTGCTCGCCCCAGTACGATGCGCATTCGGCCCCGGCCGAGATGCACGCCAAAAGCCGCGTCACCCCGTTGGCCGAAAGAATGAAATTGCAGCGCAGCATATTGCGCATAAACTCGCCCGCCGTCAGCGATTCGGGAGCGGTGCGGGAGATGCAAGGCCCTTCGACCGAAACCAGGAGCGGTTTGTCTTTGCGGTAGCGCGACCATTCCCGGTTAAGGAGCGTAAGCACATAAAGCGAACAGCTGTGAAGCTGACCTTCCGGCAGCCGATCGAAGAAAGCCGTATCGAACGACATGCCGTCGAAAAGGTGCCGCGTATCGGGGTCTTGCAGATAGGCCACCGTGAAAAGCGGACTTCCCCACGGAAGCATCAGCTTCTTGCCCGGAAACGCGCGCCGGTAGATTTCGGCAAAGCGCACGAGATTCGTTTTGAAGAACTGGTACTTCTCCTCCTGCGCCGGAGTGCGGGGCGAAGGCGGAATTCCGCAGAGCGCCGTTATCGACGCCTGCTCGCCGATGCCGCCGGGCTCGGCGAAAATGTTCTGGTACGACGGATCCGAAACCTCGGATTCGGGAGTTGCCGTTTTACGGAGCTGCTCTTCAAGATCGGGCAGAAGATATCCGGTGGGTCTTCCGGTATTGAGCGTCGCGACGCCGAAATCCTTCACCCCGTACTGTTTGGCGAGCGGAGCGATCTCGTCGCTCTTGCAGAGATTTTTGAACGAAAACGCCTCAATGCCAAGCTTGAAGGCGATCGAGCACGCGTCATAGGCGGGGAGAGAGAAATGCACCCCCATCCCCACCGGCCAGCAGCCGAACATCAGCCCCGGCGCCTCGAAAGGACGAGACTCGTAGCGACGCGGACGCAGAACGACGAGACTGCGCTCGTACGGCACGCCGTTTACCGTAAGCTTAGCCGAATGCCAGCCGAACTTCTTCACCGGCACGTCGATGCGGATTTCGGCGCTGTCCTTACCCGGCACCGTCAGCGAATATTCCCGCTTGAGCGCCGACTTGCCGTCATAGCTCTTCGTTTCGAGCGTCACTTCCGCCGCGCAGTCTGAACCTGCGCGGTTGGCAAGCTTCAGCCGGTAGGCCGGCGACGGATTCATCCCCACCCAGACATTGCCGAGCGCCTCCGGCGTAAAGTCGATCTCGAGCGGAGACTCCTTGAGCGAAATCGCGTGCACCAGAACCCCCGACGGCTCGCCGACACCGTGACGGCTGTAATGAGAAGGCTCCGGATGCGCACGGTAGTTCTCGACCCGCCCGGTGAGCTCGAACTCGAGAATTTCGCGGTCGGCGAACGCGGCGAGTTTGTCCTGTCTGAGCGGAACACGGATGAGCTGGAGTTTGCCGTCCGCCGAAATCGGCTCGGCGGGAACGCAGTCGACGGGGAAGCCCGACCCGGGGCGGTAGAACTGCACGGTCAGGAAATTATTGTTGGTGCAACTCGCCAGAAGATACATCGCCTCGTAGC
>JAFVZE010000021.1 GCA_017508315.1 Kiritimatiellia bacterium
ACCGGTTTTTCACTTATTTCACTTCCCAAAGCCGATTTCCCCCGGTAAAACAAGGTATGACATGGCTTTCAGGAGTTAAAACCGGGGATATTCCAAATTTTGATATAATCTGCGCCCGATGAACGACATCGAATTGAACTACCCTCGCGAACTTCCCGTATGCGCTATGCGGGAAGCCGTCATCGATGCCGTCCGTCGACATCCGGTCGTGGTGGTAAGCGGCGACACCGGTTCGGGAAAAACCACGCAACTGCCGAAAATGATGCTGGAACTGGGGCGCGGAGTCCGCGGCAGACGCATCGTCTGCACCCAGCCGCGACGGTTGGCCGCCGTCACTGTGGCCGAGCGGGTCGCCTCCGAACTCAAGTGCGAAACCGGCGGACTCGTCGGCTACCGTCACCGTTTCGCCCGCCGCATGGGCGCGGAAACCCGGGTGGAATTCGCAACCGACGGCATTTTGCTCGCCGAAACCCGCCGGGATCCTCTGCTGAAGGCCTACGACACCGTAATCGTCGACGAAGCCCACGAGCGTTCGCTCAATACAGATTTTCTGCTCGGCATTCTCAAGCGGGCGCTTGAACGCCGCAGCGACCTCAAGGTCATCATCTCGTCGGCGACCCTCGATGCCGGACGTTTCGCGGAGTTTTTCGGCGATGCCGCGACCATCTCCGTCCCGGGGCGGCTTTTCCCGATCGAAGTCCGCCACATGCCGCCGCCGGAGGACGAGGAGCGCGATCTCGCGCGGGATGTCGAAGCGGCGGTTTCCGCTCTCCCCGCCGACGCGGATATTCTTGTTTTCCTGCCCGGCGAGCGCGACATCCGCGAAACGGCTGAACATCTGTCGAACTTACGCGGCGCGACCGACGACATATTGCCGCTTTTCTCATCCCTCCCGTCCGGCGAACAGCGACGGGCGTTCGCCCCCTCTTCACGACGGAAAATCATTCTCGCCACCAATGTCGCCGAGACCTCGCTCACCATTCCGGGAATTCGTGCCGTAATCGATTCGGGGCTGGCGAGAATCTCCCGCTACATCCACCGAACCGGAATCCAGCGCCTTCAGATAGAACCCGTGTCCAAAGCCTCCGTCCGCCAGCGCACCGGGAGGTGCGGCCGTACCGGACCGGGAATCTGCATCCGGCTGTATTCGCGGGACGACTACGAAAGCCGCGAAGAATACACGCCGCCGGAAATTCTGCGCTCGTCGCTCGCCGGCGTCATTCTCTCGATGCTCGATCTGCGCCTCGGCGACATCGACCGCTTTCCGTTCATCGACGCTCCGAAACCCGCGATGGTCCGCGAAGGCCTGCGCGAACTCATAGAACTCGGCGCCATCCGCCGGGCCGAAAGCGGCGGGGCGGAGCTTACCGAAAACGGCAGAAAACTCGCGGGAATCCCGGTCGAACCGAGGCTTGCGCGGATTCTGCTCGAGGCCTCCCGCAACGCGGTGACCGGCGCGGTTATCCCGCTCGTAGCTTCAATGGCCTGCGACGATCCGCGCCGCCGTCCTTTTGAAGAGCGGGAGAAAGCCAATGCCCTTCACGCCAGATTCAAGGTGCCGGACTCCGACTTCATGGGCACGCTCGGACTCTGGAACTGGTGGAAGCGCGAAACGGAAGGACTTTCCGAATCGAAGGCGCGCAGACTCTGCAAGGCGAATTATCTTTCATATCCGAAAATGCGCGAATGGCGCGATCTCGCGCGGCAGCTCGAAACGCTCGCCTGCCGGCTGGGATTGTGCGGCGGCGACAGCGGAAAGGAGGATCCCGATCTCATCCACCGCTCGCTGCTCGCCGGACTTTTGAGCCGGATAGGGAAATTCGACGAAGAAGAGCGCGACTACCGCGGCGCGCGCGCGTTGCGTTTCGCCGTCCATCCATCGTCGGCGCTGAAACGGAAACCGTGGCCGTGGATCATGGCGGGCGAACTCGTCGACACCGAACGGCTCTTCGCGCGCAACGCTGCCGCCATCGACCCGCGCTGGATAGAACCGGTCGCGGGCGCGGCCTGCCGCCGCAGCTGCCATTCGCCGGAATGGGACGCGCGCAGCGGTTTCGTGCGGGCGACCGAGCAGGTTACGCTTTACGGACTTGTGATCGTTCCCGCGCGGCGGTGCGACTACAGCCGCATCGACCCCGTCCGCGCGCGAGAAATCTTCATCCGCCGCGGCATCATCGACGGCGAATTCCCGCGACCGCCGCCGGCGGTCCGCAAAAACCTCGAAGTGATCGCCTCTCTGCGGCAACGCGCCGAACGCATCCGCCGGTTCGACGCTTTCGACGCGGACGGTCTTGAAAGATTCTTCGAGCGCACGATCCCCCCCGGCATCGCCAGCGCCGATCAGCTGCGCAGGTGGCTCGGCCGCGCGGACGAAAGCGAAGTGCGCCGTTTCATCCTGCGGGAATCAGATTGGCTGAAAAACATCCGCGACGACGGCTTTCCCGAAGTTCTCGAGATCGCCGGACGCAAGATACGCCTTTCATACCGCCACGATCCCGACGATCCCGAGACGGACGGCGTCACCTGCACCGTGAAAAATTCCGATGCGGACGTTCTCGGTCTCTGGCGCTCCGACTGGCTGGTTCCGGGGATGATCCCCGAAAAACTGCGCTGGCATCTCTCTTCGCTGCCTTCGCAATACCGGAGACTGCTTTCACCGATAGACGACGCCGCCGACATCCTGCTGCCGCTGCTGAAGCCGGGAAGCGCACCGTTCGCGGACGAGCTTTGCCGCGCCGTGCGCGAACGCTGGGGATTCGCGATCCCGAGACAGGCCTGGCACGAAGAGAAACTGCCGCCGCATCTGCGCATGCGCTTCCGGATCATCGGCGACGACGGCAAGCCCCTGATCGTCACCCGCGACAAAGATAAAATCGCCCCCTCCGAAAAAACCGCCCGGGCCAAGGCGGCGACAAAATCCGTCTCATGGACGTTCGGCGACATTCCCGAACACTCCGGCGGCGTCGGCGCGCAGGCAAGACTCTATTACGCCTTGCGCGATGAAGGCGACGGCGTGTCGCTGAGACTCTTCGGCGACGCCCTCGCCGCCGCGTCCGCGCACGATGCCGGAGTGACGCGGCTTTTCACCGTCGCGCTTTCAAAAACCGTCCGCATCCCATTTCGCGGTGCCGGGGCCGGCTTCTCCGCCGCGCTTTATCTTAAAAATCTCGGATATGCCGACGACGATATAACCGCGGATCTCCTCTACGGAGCCGTTTCCGAGACGATGGTGCGGGGGAAGACTGCCGTGCGCACTCTCCGGGAATTCGAAAAACGCCTTGAAGACGCAAAGAGCGAAGTTCCGGCGACACTCTCGCTGATGCATCAGCTGTTCAAGTCGGCCGCAATCCGGGCGGCGGAGATATCGAATACGCTTGAAGACGGCAGACTTGACGAGATGACGGCGGATTCGGTGTCTACGCAGCTCTCTTGGCTCATCTACCGCGGCTTCCCGCGCAATGTTGCGCTTTCAACTCTGAAAAACTACAGCCGCTATCTCGAAGGCGCGGCGATACGCCTGATGCGGGCGCGGACGAACCGCTCGGGAGACTTGAAAAAAGAAGCGGTCTTCAGCCCGTACTGGGAGCGCTACCGCGAAGCGGTCCGCCCTGAAAACTCCAAAGGGATGAACCGCAAAGCGCTGATCGAATACCGCTGGATGCTCGAAGAATTCAGAATTTCCCTCTTCGCCCAGGAACTTCACACTCCGGAGCCGGTAAGTCCCAAGCGGCTCGACGCGAAATGGCGCGAAGTCACGGCAGCGAACCGAGATACGCCATAGCATCGGCGACGGCGAGATCGGTAAGCGCCGACAGACACCAGTTCTGCATCGAGCCGTACGAAATCGTATCGGAGCCGGCCGGCGAAAAGAGCGGTATCGGCCCCCATACGATCGCCTCGTAACGCTGCGAAAAATCCCTGTGATGCACAAGTCTGCCGCTTGCGATATCATACACTTTCAGTTTCGCCGACCATGTCTGGGTGCCGTAGCCTGCCGTGAACACGGTGAAAATCGACCACATCGCCGTTGCCGCGCTGTCGCCGTCGGAAGCGTAGGGACCACCGAATTTGACCTCGACCCGGTATTTCGGAGAGGCGCTCTGCAGCACATAGCCGCCCTTCTCGAATATCTCGGCGGCACGCTCGGCGAACACCGTGGTCGAACTTGTCTGCGGCACATAGGTTTCGGTGGCGTAGGTCGTCGAATAGAAATGCGCGTGCCTGCGGCGCGACATCGGGCGGCTGGAGAAAACGGTCTCGTAGCCGTAGATCGGAACGTAGGTAGTGACCGTAGACTCGAATCCCGAAAGCTGGACATGGACGTCCCTGCCCTGCGTCAGCGCCTTCGGCCGCGTCTCGGGGAACTTGGTTTCGCTGCAGACAAAACAGCCGGCGCACAGCGCAGCGGCGGCAGGTATCGACAGAAGTTTCTTTCTCATGGTAAAACCCCGCTTTCAAAAATCAGCGCTTCTTCGCCTCTGCAAGCCATGCTTTCAGGACCGCAACCTGACGCACGGTGTCGATATAGGTGTCTCCGACCGGGTTTTCCAGCGTATACCAGCCCCTGTAACCGGAAGCGGCAATGGCCTTGACCGACTTTTCGTTCGGAACCGCCCCGAGACCGAGCGACGCGTATTTGCGGTTGTTTTCGACGGTCTGGTCTTTGAGATGGACATGGGCGATGCGTCCCTTGGCGGTCTCGAGAAATTCGCAGATGTCCTCGCCGCGTCCGGCGTAGTAGAGATTGCCGGTGTCGTAGGCAA
Organism: Kiritimatiellia bacterium; assembly: GCA_017508315.1. Classification (GTDB taxonomy): domain Bacteria; phylum Verrucomicrobiota; class Kiritimatiellia; order RFP12; family UBA1067; genus UBA1067. The sequence goes on from JAFVZE010000021.1 coordinate 4,764, forward strand.
AACCGATGTCGGGAATTTCTTCGAGAAAACGCCTGAGATACTTCGCGTGCGAACATGGATTCGAGGTTCCGCCGAAGTCCTCGATCGTGACGGTGATTCCGCGGACTTTGGCATCGAAAACAAAATTTTTCGTCCATTCAAGAATCCGCTCGAATTCGGCCGCCTCGTCGCCTCCCTTGGTGAAGTTGACGGGCACGAGCATGATGCGGGGCACCGAATATCTGTCGCAGAGATCGAAACAGTGCTTGACATCAGCAGCTCCCTTGTCCTCCGCGAACATTCTCGGGAAAAAGTAGAAATTGACGGGTTTGAGCTTGGTGGCGGCCAGTTCCGGAACATCCTTCTCGTAGGGACCGCAGTCGAATCCGCGCACACCGAGATCGTAAAGCATTTCGGCCGCCTGCGCAAGCGGTATCTTGCGTTCCTTTGCTATCTTGCGCACAAACGAGGCGAATACGGAAATTCGCGGTTCTTTAGAACAGCACCCCTCGCAGCATGAAGCCGAAGCGGGATTGAAAGAACCGGCCAAAATCGCCGCCAATACAACAATCAGAAGTTTTTTCATTTATCTGTGATCCTTTGTGGTCGTTATGCGACTATTATATCATTTTCGGCATCCCAGCTTAAATCAAGCCGCGCGGAAACGCCTTGCGGACATTCGAACGTCCGCGGCACCGGCTTTACGGTGATCCACAGACCGCCGCGCCTGTAGACTTCCAGCTCTTCCGGCTTGCCGGCCGGAGCGGTAAGCGATATGAAAAGCGGCGTCGACTGCTGGGAGAGAAATTCGACATCAAATCCCGATTCGGCGAGATACTGCAGATTGTCGCGGAAATTCTCGGGACTGGCGACGAAACGCTTCACCCCGAGTTCGGAAAGCTCCTTCAACGCGAAGGAATTGAAGGCGTAAAGCGTCCAGTCGGCGGTGATGTCGACGGCGCCGAGCGATTTCAAAAGCCGCAGCGTCGCCAGATCCGAAGCTTCCCACCTGCCGTATCCTTTGCGCATGAGCGATCTGACCATGATGCGCAACCGGTTGAATTCGTCTTCCGCGGTATAGACCGGAAGCGCGATTCTGACCGAGGGATGATCGGGCGCGGCGAATTCTTCGCGGGGAAAAAGCGAAACTATGATCTCATCCCACTCGCCGGCGGGAATCCTGCCGCCGTTTCGGATTTTGAGCCGCCGGACCGGTTTCGCCGGCGCAAGGCCGCCGTTGCCGTCATCCGGCGCGGACAAGACCGATTCGACGCGCTCCCTGCGCAGACGATCGAGAGACTCGTCGATTTTCCCGACCAGATCGCGCCGCAGATCGTTCACGAGGCTCATCGGCGCAAACAGTTTCCGCCCGTCCACGACCGAAAATCCGCCGAGCCGGTAATTGGTGCCGCCAAGCTTCATGAACGCCCTGCGCACTCCTTCGGCGGTTTTCTCCGGATTCTTGGCGCTCTCCAGACGACAGTCGATTTCGGCGGAGACTTCCGCTCCGGAGATTTTCGCCGAAGCGGAGATTTTCGTCTCCTCAAGCTTCACCTCGACGTCAAGCGCCGTATTGCCGGAATAATCGCTCGGCCGGAAAGACGGCGTCGGAAACATCCTGCGCACGGCCTGCGACGCCGAACAGTAGATCTTCACGCCGGGCTTGAGCTTCGCGGCAAGAGATTCTCCGCCGTCCGTCTCCGGCAGAAGAATCTCGACATCGCATCCCGCGCCGATTTCAAAAACGTTGCGGCGCGAAATCGCCTGACGCATCTGTGAAATGCCCATCCCGAGATGTTTGCCGTTTTCGTCGCAGACGCTGAACTGCAGTCCGTCGTGCCGCTCAAGCGCGCGCGAAGTGTGGAACCTGAGCCACGACAAGCCGTCGCGGTCCTTGGTGACGCGCTTGACCGTGCCGATCTCCGCGCCCAGATGACCGAGCGAATCGGGATCGACGGGCGAAGCGGCGCCTTTGCGCCCGTTGAAATACAGTTTCGTGGTCCGCCGCGAAAATACCGTCTCCAGATCGCCCGCCGTTATCCCGCGTCCGCCCGCGCCGGCGAGAATCTGACGGTAGTATTTCACGCACGAGGCGACGTAGATATCGTTTTTCATCCGTCCTTCGATCTTGAGCGACTTGACCCCCGCGTCGACAAGTTTCAGGACATCCTCGCCGAGTCTCAGATCGCGCATCGAGAAAACGAGCGATTTCCCGCCTTCTTCCGTTTCCCACGGCAGACGGCAGCAGTACGGGCACCTGCCGCGGTTGCCGCTGCGTCTTTTTTCCATCGCCCCGAAGAGGCAAAGCCCGGAAATCGAATAGCATAGCGCCCCGTGGATGAAACACTCGAACTCCATGCCGCCGGAGCGCCTGATTATCGAAGATATCTCCGGAAGCGAAAGTTCGCGCGCGAGCACCACGCGCCTGAATCCGATTTCGCCGAGTGCGAGCACTCCTTCGAGATTGTGCGCCACAAGCTGGGTGGAAGCGTGCAGTTCCAGCTCGGGAAAATGCGTCCGGCAGAGTCTCGCGATGCCGATATCCTGGACGATGAGCGCGTCGGGACCGATTTCGGCGAGCCGCGCAATCTGCCGTAGGGCTTCCTCCACGTCGTCCTCGTCGATGAGCGTGTTGAAAGTCACATAGACCTTTTTTCCGTGCGCTCTGGCGTAACGCACGAGATTGTCGAGATCTTCGAACGAAAGATTCGTTGCGAACGCCCGTGCCGAAAATTCCGAGAGACCGCAGTAAACGGCGTCGGCTCCGGCTTCAAAGGCGGCAAGCGCGGTTTTGAAGTCGCCGGCGGGCGCTAAGAGTTCGGCTTCCATCAAAGCGCGGAGAAATCGAGCGTGGCGAAATAGTCGTCGAGCGTTTCCGCGCGGCGGATTTCCTTCACGCCGCCGTCTTCTTCGAGAAGAAGTTCCGCGCTGCGGAGTTTGCCGTTGTACTGGAAGCCCATCGCGTGACCGTGGGCGCCGGCGTCACAGATGACTACAAGATCGCCGCGCTCCATGACGGGCAGCAGACGCTGGATGGCGAACTTGTCGTTATTCTCGCACAGGGAGCCGGTGACATCGTATACGGAAGTTTCTCCGGAGTTCTCCTTGCCGGGCACGATGATCTCGTGGTACGCGCCGTAGAGTGCGGGGCGCATCAGGTTGGACATGCACGCGTCAAGTCCGGCGTAGAGACGGTAGGTGTTCTTGATGTGTCTGACGCGCGAAACGAGATAGCCGTAAGGTCCGGTGATACAGCGTCCGCACTCCATGTAGAGTTTGAGCGGCTTAAGGCCCTTGCCGGCGATGATCTCTTCGTACCCTTTTTCGATTCCCTCGCCGACGCGCTCGAGGCTCATCGCCTCCTGATCCGGACGGTAGGGAATGCCGATACCCCCTCCGATGTTGACGAACTCGAACTCGACGCCGGTCTTCTCGGTGATCTCGGCGACCAGCGAGAAAAGAAGCTTCGCCGTGTCGATGATGTATTCGGGATCGAGCTCGTTCGACGCGACCATCGTATGCAGACCGAAACGCTTCACGCCCGCTGCCTTCATCTTCGCGTAGCACTCGAAAAGCTGCTCGCGGGTGAAACCGTACTTCGCCTCCTCGGGTTTGCCGATGATGGCGTTGCCGCCCTTCAGAGGACCGGGATTGTAGCGGCAGCACATGACGCGGTTTTCGAAATCGGCGGCGGAAGGATTGCCGACCGATTCCAGAAGCCAGTCCCAGTGGGTGATGTCGTCGAGATTGATGATCGCCCCGAGTTCCCACGCCTTGCGGAATTCCTCTGCCGGCGTGTCGTTCGAGGTGAACATGATCGCCTCACCGACGTTGCCGACCTTCTCGGCGAGCACGAGCTCCGCCATCGACGAACAGTCGCTGCCGAAATCGAACTCCTTGAGAAGCTTCATGAGATGCGGATTGGGCGCGGCCTTGACGGCGAAATATTCGCGGAAACCCTTGTTCCATGCGAACGCCTTTTTAAGGCGGCGGGCGTTCTCGCGGATCGCTCTGGCGTCATAGATGTGGAACGGAGTGGGCCACTTTGCGGCGATTTCTTCAAGTTTAGCTTTGTCAAACGGAAGTTTTCTCATCTGTTCACCTTTCTTCTTTAGGCGATATTATAGCAAATTCAGCCCCGCCTGCTCGGTCACACGCCCCAGAGCCGATCCCCGAACTCGGCTATCCACCGCTTTGAAAGATTGACGGCAGGCACGTCGAGCGCGGCGGCGTACGTCGGATGGAAAATAAGCCCGGTCACCGTGCGGTCGGCGAGAAAACGGCGCGCGTACTCGAGCTGCCGCTCCATCCGTTCTGCGGGAACCGGAGCGCCTATGGTGAAATCCCACATGTAAAGACCGAGCAGAAGATCCTTGTCCGGACCGATGAAATCGCGGCACCGGCGCACGTTGTCGGCCATCGTGGCGATATTGGAACTTTTCCAGAACCAGAGACTCGTCTCGTCGCAAAGCTCGAGTTTCGGTTTGAACTCGGGCCTGAAACCGTCCTGGTCGGAATAGAGAACCACCGAAAGACGCAGACCCGCCGCGTGCACCCGGTCGCTGATGATTTTCAGATCCTCCACTTTCTGATTCAGGCTCTTCTCCACGAAGAAATCGTCGAGAAAGCATCCCGTCAGGTTCGGAGTCGTCGGCTTGAGTTCGTTGAGCGCGATATCGAGCTTCTCCCAGACCGTCCCCGCCGCGCCGTCCGTGATGGCGAAAGTGATGCGCTTCATATCCTTGAACTGCTCGAAGTAATTCCCCCACGGATAGGCCGGCATATTGCCCCAGCGCACGACGCAGTTGTTGGGAATTCCCATAAGACGGCAGCCTTCGGCCTGTTCTACCGTAGGCCCGGGCCAGACAGACCCCTTCTTCACCGATTTATGACACATCTGGGCATGATGCCCCCACATCCAGAGCCGATCGCGTATCGTCGGTCCGTAAAACCCGCAATCGTTCCGAAACGCCCGGCAGCCGCCTGCCGCCGCCAATCCGGCGGCCATCGCCGCCTCTTGCAGAAACGTTCTTCTGTCCGTCATTTTTTTTATTCCTTTCCTTTTTCTTCCTCCACCAGATAGGAAAACGCTCCCGGCACCGGCGTGATCCGGACGAATCCGTCCCGGTCGCGGGTCATCGCGGCGCTCCCGAGATCCTCGCGCGATTCGCCGTATGCGCGCACGGCGGAACCCGGCACGCGAAAAGACACGTTCCCCCGGACGGGAATAATCTCCCAGCCGCCGCCCTCCCGGCGGCACACGGCGATACCCTTCCCGCGCGCGCGGGCGAACGCGACCGGTTCCGACGCCGAACGGGTATCCAGATAGACCGCGTCCTCCGAGGCCGAATAGTCGGTACGCGCGCCCGTGCGGTCGGACGCCTCGATTTCGAGACCGTGCGCGTCGTTCCAGACCTGATAACCGCACGGCGGCAGGTCGATGTCGCGGCCGAAAACCCGGCCGAGCGCCCGTTTCGTCAGATGTCCGTTCGCGACGACGCATGTGCCGTCGTCGTAACGCACGGCGATCCGCTGCAGTTCGCGCTCTCCCGAAAGAACGGCGCCGGAAACGCCCTGCCATGACCCGTCGTCGAGCAGATACAGAATTTCGGCGGCGGCAGCCCGCGAATAGAGCGCGGCGGCGGGCTGCACCATGAAATAGCTCCTGAGCGCGTACGGAAGCCCGATTTCCGGCGTAGCCGCGTTTCCTGCCGAGGGATAGCCGCCGCCCGTGTCGCACCGACGAGCCTTCATCATGTCCAGCACGAGAAACGGAGAGTGCCCGAAGGCGAGCGTCGCGGCGAGAAAACGGTCGACGGCCGGCAGAAGTTTCTCCGAGGCGGAATCGCGCGTGAGCCCGGGCTGGAACATCGCAAGATTCCCGACTCCGAAATCGCTCTGCAGCGGATGAAGACGCCTGAGGTCGAAATCCACGATCCACGGATCTTTGTCGGTGCGGATGCCGAGCTGACCGTAGTTGCCGTCGGCGAGACCGGCGTAGAAGAAGTGGCTGTTGCCTTCGGAATACACCGGCCCCTCCCACGCCTTCTTCTGCTCGAGAAGAATCGCGGCGTACGCCCGGTAGAACGGCTGGAACATGCCGCCGCCCGGCACGCGCGCGTCGCAGTCGACGTATTCCCACGGAAGAATGGCGGTATGCACGTCGCAGTACGCGGTGTTGAAGCCGTACTTCCGCTTCAGCAGCGGGGCGTACCGCGCGCACGAAGCGTAGGCGAACGCCGCTTTCGGCGCGTAGCAGCGCGTCCATGCGGGAACAAGCCCGCCGGCGTCGGACACATCCGACTCGGGAGACTTCCGCGAGACGTGATCGATCGACCAGTTCGCGTTGACCGGCGCGAGATCGGTGAAATTGTTGTACGGTCCGTAACGGTAACCGAGCGTGCCGATGACGTATTCGGCGTACGCGCGCCAGGCGTCGTCGCCGCCTTTGCGCGGCGCGGACTTGTCGCGGAAAGTGAAACTCTCGCCGTCGTCGCGCATGCAGCATTCATGCTCGTTGATCACGAGCTCGCGTATGCCGTGCCGGTGAAGCCACGCGAGAAAACGGCGGTCCTCCGCGCGGTTCGGACCGGCGCAGTAACGGCACCACGCCATGCGCCCCGTGACGTGCTTCCACGGCGAGGGAGGATTCGCCACGACCGGCAGCGTCTCGACGAATTCCGGCGAAACCGTGATGTATACGCGCTCGGAGACGGGATTGTACGTGCCGTCCGTCTTCGCGCGGTAGACGCAGACGCGGTCAAACCCGCCGTCGGCGCGTTTCACCCCCTCCACCGCGCTCGCCGCGCTCACATACCAGTCCGGGAAAGCCAGCAGAAAAAGCTTGCCGTTTCCGGTGTCGAGCGCCGTCACCTGCGAACGGTTGTTGTCCCACCAGTAACCGTCGCCCATCGCCGGCACAAACGTGCGCGAAAGCGTCTTCGCCCCGTCGGCATGCCCCATCGACACGCTCTTGACCCCGGCCGGAGAGCGCACCTCCACGATCAGCGTCTTCCCGGAAATCGATACGTCATATGAGCACGGCGCGGCCGCGTCGGCGACACCGCCGCCGGCCCACGGACGGAATGCGCAGCCGCCGTTCCAGGACGCCGTCAACGTCTCCGGCGAGCCGCGCCAGACGTATTCGAGTTTTCCGTCGGGGCCGGAATAATGAAAACGGGTCACCCCTTCGGCGGATTCGACCGTATTGGACGAGCCCGGCGCGGCGGACGCGGGTCTGGCCCCCTCGGGTCTGACCGGTATCGGCACGGCGGGAACTTCCGGCACCGCGAGCGGCGAGTTTTCATCGCGGACGAAAAAAGCGATGTTGTCGATGTAGAGCGCGCACGGCGCCGCATTGGAACAGGCCGTCAACGCGAAACCGTCGAACGTCACGCCGGACTTGTCGAGAAACTTCTTCTCGGCCGACGAGAAACGGCGCACGGCATACCACCATTCGGGCCAGTCCAGCATCGACCTGCCGTAATAATTCCTGAGCGGCAGCCGTCGCTCCCGTCCGTCGCCGCCACGGAAGACGAGACTCACCTCCGGGGCGTTTTTGTGTTCGGCCCCGCCCGGAGCGAAAGCCGTGTCGTTCCGGATCCAGGCCGCGAACCAGTCGTGATCGGCCGGAAGCGGCAGCGGCGCGGGAGGACGTATCCGCACTTCGTCCGCCCCCGAGAACGTGACCTTCAGCGTCTTCTTTCCGAAGAGCATCCGCTCGGACGATGCCTCGGCGAAAGCCTTCCCGGCAGGCTCCGCCCGCCACGCCTCTCCCGACTCGAAACCGATCTGCGGATCGATCTCGTCCTCGGTGCGGCCCGCGTCGATGAACTCGTAGGGACGCGTGTCGCCCGCAAGCGAATCGAAGACAGGCTCGAGCGCCTCGCGCCATACCCGGTATCCGGCGGGGCTCAGGTGCACGCGGTCGCGGCAGAAAAGGTCAAGCTTCAGAAAACCGTCCCCGGTCAGGAACCGGTCGTTCAGATCGATCCGCCAGACACGCTTGCCGTCGACGTAGCGCTCCGTAAGCGCGTTGAGACGCTCCATCCGCCGGCGCATCGGATCACCGGGACAGACGTCGCGCGGCAGCACGGAAACGAGCACCACCGTCGACTCGGGGTGTTTCTCTTTCCAGAGGTCGATGATCGCGCCGACACCGCGGGCGACGTCTTCGACAGGACCGTCTTTGTTGTTCGTCCCGATCATCAGCATCATGCATTTCGCTTTGTATCCGTCGGCCTGCCCGTTGCCGAGCCGCCAAAGGACGTGCTCCGTCCCGTCTCCGGCGAAGCCGAGATTGAGAATCGAATATTTCTTCTTCAACACCGACGTCTCCGCCGCGCCGTCGGGTCTGAACCACGTGCAGGGTTCCCAGAAATGCGTTATCGAATCGCCGACGAACACGAGATCGAACGCGCCGCCCGACGCGGCGATTTCCGCGCGTTTCTCGGCCATCCTCGCGCCGTACCACGTGTTCGTATCGGTCGTGCGCGGCGCGGGGAGGAACGGTCTGGCGGCCTGCCGGTCCGGCGGCGGAGCGTAAAGGATCCGGCCGAACCAGCGCGGATCGAGCGGATGCCAGAGACGGCGGAGCGCTTTCCCGTCCGTCGCCGGCCATAACGCCGTCAGATCGTCGGAGTAACAAAACATCCATTCGGGACGGAGCCGGTCGGTCCGCCCCCAGATTTCCGACGGCACGACGAGCGTGAAGGACCAGACGCCGTCAGCCGACGCGTCGACCTTCGCAGCGGCCGGTTCCGCCGCACGCGGCTCGCCGTTCCAGACGGGCGAGCCGAGCCCGCCGGAGCGCGTGACACGGTAGGTCAACGGAAACGCCGCGCCGGCCGCATCGTAAAAAGCGAGATTCACCGCACCGTTCGTCTCGGACACCGTGCCCTCGACATGAAGCGCTCCCGTATCGAGGCGGTAGACGCGCACGCCGAAGCCGCCGGCGCCGGCCGATCTTTCATCGTCGTCGAGATGAAGCCGCGGCGCGTTCTTCTCGTGTTCGCTTTCTGGATAGACACCGCCTTCGGCAAGAACGCGGTCGATATCGGCAAGATCGCTTTCCGCGCGCTCAAGCGCATCGAGACGCCATTCCAGACGTTCGGGGAAGAACTGGTGGGCCTCGGCCTCGGAATGGAAACCTAGCCGCGAATCCTCTTCGCAGAGCGGTATCATCCCGCGCGAAATCCACGCCTCGTCGGCGACGAGCGAACGCATGCGTCTCACCTGACGGCGGGCGTCGGCGGGGCGGTTCAGCACCCGGCTGAGATAGAGAGCCTCGGAGCGGGTCCTGTAGAAATCGAAAATGTTCCGGGCCGAAGCGAACTGAAGACGTACCGCTTTCATGACCCCGACATCGAGCCGCTGCGCACGGTTCGTCGCGGGGAAACTCGGTTCCGGCATCGCGGCCGCGGCCGTCGCCAGACGCAGCGCCTCGTCGAGCGTGAA
>JAFVZE010000167.1 GCA_017508315.1 Kiritimatiellia bacterium
TCACGCATGAAAAAATTTCTGTTTCTTATATCTGCCGTTGTGACGGTTGTTTCTTACGGCGGATCGCTTGTCGAGTGCGAGCGGTTCGCCGATAAAGGCGGATGGGCTGTCGATTCGCAGTTCATCGACGAGATGGGGTCGAGCTATCTTTTGGCGCACGGTCTTGGGAAGCCTGTAGCCGACGCCGTGACGCCAATTGACGTGAAAAAAAGCGGGCGCTACAGTGTATTCGCTCGCACGAAGAACTGGACTGCGCCATGGAGCAGCCATTCGGCCGGAACGTTTTCGCTTGTCGTTGACGGGAAGCGCCTTCCGGAAAAACTCGGTACGGCGGGCAACGGGGCGTGGGTATGGCAGAAGGCCGGATTCGTCGATCTCCAGGCCGGTACGCACGAACTGAGGCTTCACGACCTTACGGGTTTCGACGGACGTTGCGACGCCGTTTTTCTGGCATCTGACGGCGAACAACCTCCGGAGGGTGCGCGTTGGACCGCCGCAGGCGTTCCCGATGAAGTCGTTTCCGCCGATCTCGTCGTCTGCGGAGCGGGCGTGGCCGGTGTTTGTGCTGCGATTTCCGCTGCGCGTCTCGGCTTGAAAGTGGCGCTCGTCACCGATCGTCCTGTTCTTGGAGGAGCAAATTCATCGGAAGTGCGCGTGCATCTCGGCGGCAGACTGAATATCGGTCTCTACCCGCGGCTGGGAGACGTGGTTTCGGAAATCGGTCCCGCCGAGGGCGGCAATGCGGGTCCTGCGGAGAGATACGAAGACGACCGTAAACTTGCCGCGGTAAAGGCCGAGAAGAACATACGTCTTTTCACGGGAGTGCGCATCGTTGCGGCCGAGACGGAAGATGGCGTCATCAAGTCCGCGACCGGGCGTGGAGTCGTCGACGGGCGCAGGATGCGTTTCGAGGCTCCTCTTTTCGTCGACTGCACGGGCGACGGCGCTCTCGGTGCGCTCGCCGGGGCCGATTTCCGCATCGGCCGCGAGGGACGCGATGAAACCGGAGAGAGCCTTGCCCCTGAAAAAGGCGATAAACTGACGATGGGCTCGAGCGTTCAGTGGAACGCCCGCACGGAGAAGGTGGCGAAGTTCCCCGTCGAACCGTGGATGCTCAAGATGTCCGAGGAGAACTGCTGCTATTTAAAGCATGGCGACTGGGATTGGGAAACGGGCATGAACCGCGATCAGCTTTCAGATTTTGAATATGTCCGCGACTATGGAATGCTGGCGGTCTATTCGAATTGGGCGTTTATCAAAAATCGCGGCAAACGCAGGGCGGAGTGGGCGGATCTTGCGCTCAACTGGGTTGCGCACGTCGCCGGCAAGCGCGAGACGCGGCGTCTTATGGGCGATCATATCCTTACCGAACAGGATATTTTCGAGAACAGACCGATGAGGGACGGAACGTGCTGGACGACATGGTCTGTCGATCTTCATTATCCGATGCCGGAAAACGCCAGGCATTTTCCGGAAGATCCGTTCCGTTCGATCTGCAAACACGCGATCCATTCCGGGTATGCGATTCCCTACCGCTGCTTCTATTCGCGAAACGTCGCCAATCTGTTCATGGCCGGACGCAATATTTCGGTTACGCACGTTGCGCTCGGCACGGTAAGGGTCATGCGCACGACCGGCATGATGGGCGAGGTCGTGGGTATGGCTGCGGCGGTCTGCAGGCGACGCGGCTGCCGCCCGCGCGGCGTCTACGCCGAACACTTTGATGAGCTTAAGTCGCTCATGGCGAAAGGTGCAGGGCTTGGAAAACCGCAGCCTCCGCAGAAATACAATCTGGGCGGAATGAAAATGCCGACAATTACCGTCAATACCGATCTTCCGGCGGGGAA
>JAFVZE010000168.1 GCA_017508315.1 Kiritimatiellia bacterium
ATCACTTTAATCAAAATTGACAGTAAAACATTTCCGTAATTTTACTGTTGACCGGAGGTGTCAAGTAGTGTATAATTGTGTCACAAAATGTCAAAGGGTGACAGGGAGAGTGTCGCAGTGTCGACGAAGGCCGGATCGGGCGTCTTTTTGGGGCGTCACGATTTCGCGCTTGATCCCAAAAAGCGTTTCACTATTCCCAGCGAATGGCGCGGCGCTTTGGGGAATGTCGTATATGTGATGCCCGACCGCAGGGAAAGATGTCTCAATCTCTACTCGCAGGAGGAGATGGACGTTTTTCTCGAGCAGCTGCGCCAGAAAGCGCTTCTTGATCCGGCGCTCAACAAGGTGTTCGCCAAACTCGGTGCGGTATCCCAGCAGCTCTCGCTTGACATTCAGGGCCGGATCCGCATTTGCGACAAGCTCCTTCAGTTCGCGAACTTGACGACGACGGTCGCGATTGTGGGTTCGGTACGAATGCTCAAAGTGTACGACCCGGCGGTGCTCGGGCCTGAAGACGAAATAGACATTGAAAGTCTTGACGCGGATCTTGCCGCGGCGGGGATGTGATGGGCGTCTCTGGGCATATACCGGTTCTTCTTGAAGAAACGATAGATGCTTTGGCGGTAAAGCCTGGCGGCAGGTATGTCGATGGAACTTTCGGCCGCGGCGGGCATTCCCGGGCGATCGCCGCGAGGGGCGGCGAGGTGCTGGGAATCGACCGCGACGACGATGCGCTCGCTTCTGCGCAGGGGTTCAGGGTGGTGAAGGGCTGCCACGGGAATCTGGAACGAATAGCCCGCGAAAACGGATGGGATTATGTCGATGGGATTCTGCTTGACCTGGGCGTGTCGAGTCCTCAGCTGGACGAAGCCGGACGCGGTTTCAGCTTCCTTCGGGAAGGACCTTTGGACATGCGCATGGACCGGTCGGGGGGCGTGAGCGCCGCCGATCTGGTCAACGGTGAAAGCGCGGAGAGCCTCGAGAGGATTTTCCGCGAGTTGGGAGAGGAGCCGCAGTCGCGGCGGATCGCGCGCGCGATCGTGAAGGCGAGAGAGACCAAGGATCTGGAGTCGACGGGGGAATTGGCCGCGTTGATCGAGCGCACGGTCGGCAGGAGAGGCGGCCGCCATCCGGCGACGAGGGCGTTTCAGGCGCTGCGCATGGCGGTGAACGACGAGATCGGGGAGCTGGAAAGGGCGTTGACCGGCGGGCTTGAACTGCTCAAAGGCGGCGGACGGTTTGCGGTCATAACCTTCGAAAGCCTGACCGACAGGATCGTGAAGCGGTTTTTCGCCGCCCATGTCGGAAAAATGGTCTCGCTGCAGCGCGGCGGCGCCGAATGGAACGGCGAATTGCCCAGAGTGAGGGCTGTGACCGGAAAGGCGACAGTCGCCGGAAAAGAAGAAGTCGATTTGAATCCGCGATCGCGGAGCGCGAAGCTCCGGGTCATCGAGAAGGAGATTGGTTGATATGAGAAAAAACCGGAAGATTCCGAAAAAGATGTCGGTCGTCGCGTCCAACACGATGCACTTCGGCGCAATCATCGTCATTTTCAGCGTGATGGTCATTCTGAACCTGCTGGCGTCTTCAAGCTGCTCGCAGCTTATGAAGACGATCGGCGAAAAAGAGCGCGAACTCGTGAAGCTCGAAGATGCCAAGATGCGCGAGTCCACCCGCTGGGAGGAGATGAAGACTCCCGAACGCGTCGAAGAGGCGCTGCGGGCCCACGGGCTCATGATGGATATGCCGCGTCCCTATCAGGTGGTGCGGATGCGCTCCGACGGCACTCCGTTCCCGGGACAGCTTTCGGTGGCGCGCTCCCGTCAGCGGGTGGTCGAGCAGACCGCGCAATTCCGCCGCAGACGCCGTTAGAGCGATGGCCATGCGCGGCGAGAACTTGCGGTTCTGGTCTCCGGTAGCGGTGCTGCTGTGTTTTGCCGCATACTCGGGGATTAAGCTGGTCCGTTCTCACGTCAATCCCGAGGTGTCCGCTCCGGATTACTACTTCACGCGCAATATCGACGGCCGCAGAGGAACGGTCTATTCGGCGGGCGGGAAAAACTATCCGTTCGTCAAATCGGTGCCGTTCTGGGAATATCATCTCGATCCGGTGGCGCTTACCAATTCGATCGTAAGGCGCCGCGGCGAACCGCCGCGCCCAAAGGCGGCGATCGTAAAGACGATCGCCGATGCGCTCGGGCTCGATTACCGGCGGCTCATGCGCATGTCAGAAAATTCCCGCAAGCGCTACCAGTTTCTTGCGCTTTCCTCCAATCCCGAAGCCCACCGGACGCTGGCGGATTCAAGACTGGTGGCGGGGGTGTCTATCGAGGATCGTCAGGTGCGGCAGTATCTGCACGGCAGAAGGCTTTCTCATGTTCTGGGGTCGGTCAACGCCGATCATGTCGGTTCGGCCGGAATCGAACAGCGTTACAACAGGGAACTCAGCGGAACTCCCGGCGTCGTGCGCGGAATGAAGGACGCCCGCGGACGGGAACTGTACGACAAGCGCATCGTCTCTGTCGATCCGATCCCCGGCGCGGACATCTATCTGACCGTCGACCACAATCTGCAGTATGAAGCCGAGACGGCGCTGAAATGGGGAATAGGCGAATACGGCGCCGCCGAAGGCTGGTGCATCGTCATGGATGCGCGAAGCGCCGCGATTCTGGCGATGGCTTCCATGCCGGATTTCGAGCCGCTGGCGTTCGGACACACGCCGGACGACGCCAAGATCAACCGCGCCGTCGCGTTCAACTACGAGCCGGGATCGGTGATGAAGGTGATGACCGCCGCCGCCGCCATTGATACCGGGATCGTCAAACCGACCACGCTCTACCGCACCAACCGGGACGACCAGCGCTATTACCGGTTGCCCGGCGACGGTTCGCATGCGTGGGAGCCTCTGATGACGGTGAAAGACGCGATAGTCAAGTCCTCCAACATCGTCATCGGAAAACTGAGCTGGGATCTGGGTCCGCAGAGATTGTGGACTTATTTGCGCAGATTCGGATTCGGCGACAGAACCGGAATCGAGCTTCCCGGCGAACAGTACGGAATAATGTGGCACTGGGGAAAATGGGACAAGGCGACATGGTCTCGGGCGGGAATCGGACAGGGGATTTCGGTCACGGCGATCCAGCTCATAAGCGCCTATCAGGCGATCGCCAACGATGGCCTGCGCATGAAGCCGTACATCGTCGAGCGCATCGTGAAGCCGGACGGGAGCGAAACGAAACATGAGCCGGCGGTGGCTGGTCGCGTTATTTCCGCGGCGACCGCCCGCGCCGTGAGGGAAATGATGACCGGGGTGGCCGCTCCCGGCGGCACCGCCCGTAGGGCGGCCATCAAAGGATTTTCGATAGCCGGAAAAACCGGCACCGCGCAGAAGTCCGTCGGCAGAACATACGCCCCGGGTCTGTACCGGGCCACTTTCTGCGGAATTGTTCCGGCATCGTCGCCGCGGATAGTGGTGCTTGTCACCCTTGACTTTGATGAACGTACGCGCTACCATCAGGGCGGAAATTCCGCCGGTCCGGTTTTCAAGCGCATCACCGAGTCTGCGCTCAGATATCTGATGATTTCTCCCGATCGTCCAGAGGAACTCGAGGATGTCGCGGAGGATTGGAATTAACAGAGAAAGGAAAATGAAAATGACGAGGTTGATGTTCGCGCTGGTTGCGGGTTGTGCTTTGACGGTGTCGGCGGGTACCGTGTTCGTGCGCGAAAAGGCGGGCAGAATCTGGCAGGACGGGCTTTTTGTCGGCGACGGGCGCACGGGGGCGATCGCGTATGCTCCCTCCGGTCTCGAGTGGACGATAAACCGCAACGACGTATTCGATTCGCGGGTCTGGAAGTGCAGATACGTGCCGCACGGCGAGGTTATGAAGTGCGTGGCGACGAACGAAGGTAAGTCCGTGGCGTTTCTCTCCCGCGCCGAGCGTCCGAACACCGAAGGTTTCTCCGACAGCGGCGACAAACTCACGCAGTCTTTGAGCGCGGCGCAGCTTAAAGTGCGCTTCTGGCCCGGGCTCGGTTGGAATATGCCGGCGATTCCGCCGGTCAGACAGGAGCTCGACACCCGCACCGGCGAACTGCGCTCTTCGCTCAAATCGCCGCGGATGACGCCAGAAACGCTTACCGTCATCGAGCGTTCGCGTGACGTGATGGCCGTCGATCTTCGTGATCCCAACGCCCCTCGGCGCAGCGCGATCGTCGAACTGACGCGTCCCGACGACGTGCGCCTTGCCGATCTTGCGTTTTCATGGAGCGAAAACGACGGGGTCGTGACCTTCACGCAGAAGCTTCCCGGCGGCGAGACTTACGCCGTCGCCATGTCGGCTCCCGCGAAACCGAAGTTTATCGGACGCACGGCGGTCATCCGCACTTCGTGCGGCCGGAGCGTGTTTCTCGCCGTGCGCACGACTTACGACGCGGCCGATCCCGCGGCGGCCGCGGCGGCCGCGGTGAAGAGCGCCGAGCGCGACGGCTTCGCGGCGGTGCGCGGGGCGAACCGGGAGTGGTGGGAGAATTTCTGGGCGAAGGGCGCGCGCGCGCGCTTCCCGGACGACGAATATCTCGATACGCTCTGGAACTACTCGCTTTACGCGCTTGCCGGTCAGTTCGGTGGCGTGCCGATGCCGGCTTTGAACGGTCTTTTCTACGGACCTCTGGACGCGGCCAACGGCGGTGTCGCCTCCAACTGCTATGTGCACGACCAGAACGTGCAGATTCCGATGATGCCGTTCTTCCCGCTCGGACACGCCGATTTCGTTTCGTCTTTCGTCAAGACCTACGAGCGGGCGCTGCCGGAGCTTGAACACCGCACGAAGGAATATTTCGGCGCGGAGGGCGCGTATCTGCCGCTCAACATGAACCAGAACGGCGTCGAGCATCCGATCGCCGACTACCGCTACACGCTCTGCGGCGGCGCGTATTCGGGGCTGGTGCTCGCGCAGGCGTGGTGGTATACGCAGGATGAGAAGATTTTACGGGAGATTTATCCGCTGCTTAAAAAGTTCATCCTTTTCTACACTTCGACGATGAAGCGCGACGCCGACGGAACCTGTCATTTCATCTGGTCGGTGCCGCCGGAAATCTTCACCGGCACGATCGACGAGACGGCGACGATCGCCTGCCTCAAGCCGTGTCTTGAAACCGCGATCGAAGCGGCGGAGCGTTTCGGGTGCGACGAGAAGGAGGCGGCGCTCTGGAAAGACATCCTCGCGCATTATCCGAAGATTGCCAGACACTCCACCGGTTCGTGGTGGTGCGGGCCCGAGATTCCGGACGATCACTACATGTACGGCGGACATCTTTTCTATCCGTTCTTCCCGGCCGAAGCCGATACCGACGTCGAAACGGCGAAAAAGACTCTCGACTACCACCGCAACTACGCCGTGGAGGTGTCGTACGCGACCGACGAGCCGCACCCCGTCCACGAATGGAGCGCACTTTACTCCGGCATGGCGAAGCTTCGTCTTTACGGCGGCGAACTCGGCTGGAAGACGGTCAAGGATTTCCAGAACTGGTTCGCCAAGCCCAACGGATTCTTTTCGCACAATCCGAACATCGTCACCGATCTTACGGCCGGGCAGATTCGTGCGAATCTTGCGAAGGCGCCCAAACTCATGCGCCGCAACTACAACAACAAGGTAGTCAATTTCGGCCGCTCCGGTCCCGACGATCTTGCCTACAGCGACGACTGCAAGGTGCTGGTCGCGCCGGTGTTGGAAGGGCAGGCGGCGTTTCTCCTCCTGGCTTCCGAAGCGCTCTGCCAGAGCTGGGGCGGCGAGATCCGCATCTTTCCGGCGGTACCGAAAGGTTTCTCCGGGCGCTTTGAGAATTTCCGGGTGCGCGGCGGCTACACCGTCTCGGCGGAAATGCGCAACGGCAAGGTGGTGGATTTCGAGCTGAAGGGCGCCAGGAAGGGCGATAAGATCAAAGTGAGCTGCCCGGCGGATTCCGATTTCGTGCAGCTGCCCGGCGAGCCGGAACATCACCCGTCGGTCGGTTTCGCGCCTTTCCCGGACGCGCTTTCGGCGTTTGTGTTCAAGAACTGGTCGCTGGTCGACGCCGAAACGCTCGCAAAGACCGTGGGCGCCGCGGTGGAGGACATAAAGCGCATCGCCTCGGAAATGGGACTTGCGCGGGAAGTTGAAGTTCCCTCCGAATGGAAGAAGTCCGGCTATGTGACGGTTCTCAGGCGCAATTGGCATCTTTTACCGTATTCGCAGATTCTTTCTGTTACCGGGCTCTCCCGCCGCGAATTGCGCCACAGTCTTCTCAATGACGATTTTCTCTACTCGAAACTTGGCAACCCCAAGCCGCTCGCGGCGAAAATCGTATATTCCAAGGAGCTTGAAGAGTCCGGCCGGGCGGCGCGTCTGGCGCTGCGCAAGACTCTGGAGAGCGAGGGGGTGAAAATCGCGGACTCGGACGAGGTGCCGCGTTTTGAGTTTTTGGAGAATCTCGCAACGGTCCCCGCGGCGATGAGCGCCGGTGCGCCGAAGCGCGATGAAAATGCGCGTTTCCGCCGTCGGCTTATCTTTCCGTATTGCGCCAACTACGGCGACGTTCTGCAGGATGAGGATGCCGCAAGCTGCAGTGAAGGGCTCATTGCGCGTCTTGCCGAGCGCGGAGTAGACGCTTTGTGGTTCCATGTGGTACTTTCGACGCTTTCAACCGACCCGAAATATCCTGAATGGGGTAAAGACGCTCGCCGTCGCCGCGAGTCGCTCAAGAAGCTTGTGGCGCGGGCGGCGAAGTATGGCGTGAAGGTTTTTCTCTACGTCAATGAGCCGCGTATGCAGCCGGACGCGTTTTTCAACGTCGCAGGCCGTTCGGGTATGCGCGGAGCCCCCGATCGGCAGGGAGCAGGATATCGCGCGATGTGCACCGAGGATCCCGCGACGCTCGCGTGGCTTGAAGGGTGCTTGAAGGATCTTTTCTCCGATGTGAAGGGGCTCGGCGGCGTATTTACGATTACGATGAGCGAGACTATGACCCATTGCGCTTCGCAATTCAGGAAAGTGCAGGATAAGTGTCCCAAGTGCAAAGGCAAGCCTTACGAATATTTCATCCGCAAGGTCAACGAGGCGGTCGTGCGCGGCGTCAAGGCCGGAAGCAAAGATGCGGAGGTGTGGTATTTCGATGTCGGCTGGGA
>JAFVZE010000022.1 GCA_017508315.1 Kiritimatiellia bacterium
GCCTGATACGAAACCAGGCGTTCATCTGAATACGCGTTGACCGCGGCCTCCATAAAATCGAGATAGTCCGACTTTGAAACCCCAGACGGCTCACCGCCGAACGAATCAACACAGACTGCGGCAACCAACGCGGAAAGAACCAATAATTTCATTTTCTCACCTTTTCTTTGACTGCTTCATAGTGTATCATAAAACGGTGCTTCGGGGAGGGCAAAGGGCTTATTGATACAGTTCTATTGATACAGTAACTCATGCTAGCTTGTACTCCTGCCTAGGTGATATCGGATTTTCGGGATCGGTTTTTTCGACAAGTCCCTTCTCCATCAGCGGCGTCATGTAGTATCTTGAGAAATGGATCCGGCTCTTGATGCCGACCGCCTCCCTTAGCGCCGACGGACTCATTGGGCCGCCGGCAAGCAGCTCGAGTATCCTCTTCGCCGTCCTCTCGCTTCCCTTCCCAAGCCCTTCCCCTTAGTACGATAGATACCGCTTCGGGCCGGGATGCGCTCGCTCTGACGTTTTCGATGGTCCCGCGGACACGACATACCAAAGGTGAACAGAATGCACCGCTTTTGCTTCCGCCAAGGCCTAACCGAGGTAAAGCGAATCTCGCCAGTCGTATCCGCACCATCGAAAAGTCGCCGCGCCGCCACCGCCCCTTCGCTTGAGCGCTGCAACTGCTGCGTAGACCCATCAAAAGCGAAAATCGCGAAAAGCCCTAAGGTTTTTGGGGTCCGTCCCCAAATTTCCATGTATGCGGGACGTTCACCGCCTCGCCGTCAAGAGTCCAGTGCGCTCCGGAAAGATCGGTGACGACCCGACCCGCCGGGGCATCGAACGTCAGTGCGGCGGCAAGCGCGAAAAACAAGGCCGTTTTCATGATTTACACCTTTTCAGCGCAGGAAAATAACCAGTGGGTCTTTTGGTACGACATACCCTTCGCCGTCAAGCCTGACACTGCGACCGCCGATACGCAGCTGCCGCATCTGTCTGAGCGTAAGAGCATCCGACGACGTGCCGAAGCGCACCGCCCCTTGTCGGAAGGAATTGATTTCAAGCCTTGCGCCGTCCGTCCAGGCGACAGATGAAGAATCGCCAAAAGAGTAAGCGCCCGACGAACTGCAATCAAGAACGGCGTTTCCCGCGAGATTGAGCGCCGGAAGTTTCTGCGCAGCATCGCTGGCGAGCGCCCCGCCTTCCAGTTTGAGCGATGCGAATGTTTTTGCGGCATCGGCGGCTCCGAGACGCAGCACTCCCGCAACTACGGTAAGCGGACCGGTCGCCGAAGCGGCCGCCGTCAAAAGCAGAGTTCCCCCGCCTTCTTTCCAAACGGCGTGCCCCTTGGTCGAATTGCCCTGATCCTTAAGCGCGCCGGCAAGCGTGAAATCGACCTCGCCGTCACCGGTTACATCGGCAACGTCAATCACAAACGGGCAGGAATCCTTCTTGACCAGCAAGAGCGGGCAGTCAACCAGTGAAGCGCATGCGCCGCGAACCCGGTAGCAAGCGGAATTGCCGCCGACGCGAACACCTCTGCCGCTGCTACTGAACAGACGCGCACCGTCGTGGAAATCGATGTGATTGACATACGTCCCGCTGTCGGCGGTCGTAGCGGAACTCGGATCGACATTTATCTCGCCGCCATAAAGCCGTACGCGCGTTCCTGCATCGACGGCATCCCACCATTTCACCGTAAAGCGTCCGCCTTGCTCCACGCGCACTTCTGCAAGCGTACCGGCGTTCGAGCGGCAGACACTGGCTCTCGCATCCGGACCTACATTTATCACCGAACCCGGCGGTAATGCCGCTGAATTTGAAATCGCCGCATCCACTCCGGACGAAACCGATATCTCACAAGGCGAACACGTCACCGGACCGGACATGATCAGCTCGGACCGTTCCGGGACGGAAAACATGAGGTCCATATCGGAAATCCAGTAATAAACGGCGTTGTTCGTATCTTTGGTGCCGTCTTCTTTACCCTCCTCCAGCCTGGCGTAGAGATCGTCGTCCAGTATCGTTTTATCGCCATACCAGCCGAGACTTCTGTAAATGCATTTTTCCGCTTTTACCTGAATTCCGTTGTCCGCCTGCGAAAACACCAATACCGCGCATTTAAGATATGATCCGTCATTATACTGCACCTGACAGCGGCGATCGCCATTCGGCAATGTACGCCAATGGCCGACGAAAACCCCGTTGTAGTTATCATCGCCATTCATGCCGATTTTACGGACTTTGAGATCGGTCAGATCGGAAAGATTGCGATTGAAGGCGACCGTCCTCTTGGTTTTGAAACTTTCTCCGCCGGCGGTCTTCACCGTCACGGCGAATTCGCTCTCAAGATGGGCTCTGTCGACAAAAACGATCTTCCCGTTTACGCCGGAAAAGCGATTGGTGAAAACCGCCGCCGAACCTGGCGTTCCCGCAGACAGCGCGACGGCCGCATTCGTAAGCGACACATCGCTCAACAGCGTTTCGGCATATGCGGTTTCGCCGGTTACAACCGCGGAAACGCCGGTGTCGAGCGTCAAAGCTCCGCCGGGGGCAACGCCTCCGGCAAAGACCGCGCTTGCGACCGTCGAGTTTCCGGCCGGCCGGATATAGATGTCAGGCACACCGTATCCGCTCTTCGACGGTGTCGGATAGGTGCTCATGGGAATCAATACGGAACTGTTGCCGGTATGAGCGTCAAACGACGCCCCGAGACGGAAACCGTCTGCCTTTTTCCCGGCTCTGGCGTAGGCGGCGCGGCAGTAGATGTCATCGCCCTGCTGATAGAAATATACCTTTACCGCTTTTATATAATTACCTTCTTCGCGCTGGAAATCCACATCCACGACTCCATTGGTGCGGATGAGATTCCTCGCCCAGGCCGTTCCTCCCGCGGCACCGTCCAACCGGGCAGCCCACGGTTCGACCTCATCTATCCTGCGACCGGCGAGAAAGAGTTTCGCCTGATCGGTGACCGGATAGACGTTCTGAACCAATTCCGCCACGCTACCGGCTGCGGCAGCGCGGTATGAAATCCCGTCCGAACCTACCACCTTTTCGGAAAACGAAGTTTCTCCGCTCTCCAGCACGACACTTCCGTGCAGAACGCAAGACGTCACGCCTATCGACACTGCCATGCACAATTTCATTTCGCACCACCCTTCTTTTGCGAACGCGAACCGCGCACCGTCCTACCGGGCAGTGCAAGAGGTTGCAGAATTCGGTCAAGTTCATTTCGACTGCCGTTGTAGGCTACAAAAACCGGCATTTCGTCAAGCTCCAGCTCCAACATTCCCGGCGGACAGCTGCGAGAGTTGCCCATAATATCCGTAAGCGTCCCGCCGTGAGGCAGATTCAGGCTGATCCGAACGCTCTTCGTAACGAGCTGGGCGCGTTCGGAACGTGAAAGCGTCTGCCGCATGAAACGATCGGGATCGTTCATGCCGTCGTCGCCGAGCGCCCCGCCGGATGCCGCCGCACGAGGTGCGGTGTTGGTACTCCAAAGCGCGGCGATCGGAACTCCGGTGCGCTCCCGGGTGAAAACACAGGCGTACGCTCCGTCTTTAAGCGGCATATCGGCAGGGTCGGTGGTAAAGGCCAGTTCACGCGCGGCGGTCCCCGCCGCCACCAGTGAGGGACGCGGCACGAAACCGACGTTCGGTCCCTTGAATTTCTCCTTGACCGATTTCCATACTCCAAGATCGTAAAGCATCTTATCGGCAGAAAGAACATTTTTCTTGTCTTTCAGAAATCCATTGGCCATTCCGTCGAGACAGAGCAGATGCAGCGTATATGACCGGCATTCGGCGACCGC
The DNA here is from genome assembly GCA_017508315.1 of Kiritimatiellia bacterium. Taxonomy (GTDB): domain Bacteria; phylum Verrucomicrobiota; class Kiritimatiellia; order RFP12; family UBA1067; genus UBA1067. Next base: position 3,809 of record JAFVZE010000022.1, read on the forward strand.
CTTGTTAACGATCATGGAACGGGCGGTCATGGCCGCCTGCTGCCGGCACATGTCGGAATCGGTCGCGGCGGCGTAATCGAGAGCATGGCAGCGCTCCACGTTCGCCGACTGCCACTTTCCGCCGTATTCGTGCGAAAGTTCGGCGGCATCGCGCAGCATCGTCCCCAGAAGATCTTCCGGCGGGCGATACGGTCCGCGACAGGCGTTCCAGCCGGCGGTGTAGGCGTCAAGCGCCACGAAATCAAACCGTCCGAGGTTGGGACCGAGTACCATTTTTGAAATCTCGAATTTGGGCGTCTGCCACATATAGTCGTTGCAGCAGATGCCGAGAATCCCGACTTCCGCTCCGGGAGCGCCTTCGCGGATTCCGGCGAGCTCTGCGCGGGTGACGAGCGCGTTGGCAAGCAGGTAGTTCACAAGGTCGTCGCGGCAGTCCTTCAAGCCGTGAATCGCATCGAATTCCTCCTGAATGATCCAGACCGGTATGCGGTCCTTCAGCAGCTCAGCCATCCTGCGCGAATGGTCACGAACAGTCTCAAGGTCCTGGTCCGTAAGCGCGAAAAGCCCCTTTTTGATGCGGGCCGTCGGTTTGGGCGTGCGTTTCATGTTCGGTCGCATGGCACCCATCAGATGGAACCCATCCACCTTGAGCTCTTTCATCCATTCGACTCCAGCGAACTTGGCGTATTCGGCTTCGCGCTTTTCCGCCGGCGTATGAATCGCCCATGCCATATCAGGCAACGTTACAAAAGCCGTACCGAACCCGAAGCGCTTCATTTCCGGCAGCAGCTCTGGCAAAGCGAAATTCTTGTCGACGACGAAAAACGCGTCGCGATCTTCGAGTTCCGCTGGCGGCGGCGCGACAGCGTAAGCCGTTTCGGTATAGCCGAATATCCTGCCGTCGCGGGAGAAAACCGCGCTGACGGTGAAAAGACCCAATTCTTCGGCCGGCGGCAACGCGAACGATTCCGTGCGCATTTCCTCGGCAAGTTTACGCGATTCACTCCGGTAGATTTCCCGACCGGCGAAATTACGCACCTGCAGAGCGACCGAAATGTCCGCTTTTGCTGCCTTGACCTTGAGCCGCACCTCCACGCTTTCACCGGGGCTGTAGACGCCGGAGGCAACGGAACAGACGAAGCTCGCCACATCCGCTTCGCCGCCGGGGATGGACTCGAACTTCTTGAATGCAATCTGCGCCGCCTCGCCGCCGGCGGCAAGCGCGCATACGGCCGACGCAATCAGAATGTGAAACACTTTTTTCATTTTAACTGACCTTTCTCCTTGATTATTGACAACATCAAACGGATTTATTCTTTTTTCATAACCTTCATATCCTGTACTCAGCGCACCGCCCGGCAAGAACGCAGTCCGACCGTCGGCTCGGGGGCGGAGGATGAGCGCACCCACTGCGCATGCCCGAGACAGGCGTCGGGATCGTTTTCATCGTCGAAAACCGGCCGGACCGAAGTGATGACGGAAATTTCGAGCGGCAAACTCCTGCCGGCGAGATCTTCGGGAATTTCCCACTCGAACGGCGCCCATCCTTTCATGCCGAGATCGCGACCGCCGAACTTCACGCCGGCGACGGCGCCGCCGGTATCGAGCACAAGCCGTTCACCGGGCTCCAGACGCGCTTCGGCGCGGTAAACCGCCGTTCCGGCAAACGACGGAAAGCCCTGCGCGGCAAGGGTCCCGTTTGGAACAGTCCGCGGCGACGGCGCGATAACGCCGCGTTCAGGTTCGGAAAAATTCCCGGTCATCCACAATACCGGCATGAACATCTTGTCGTCCTTAGCCCCTTCAAGTTTCAGCACATGCCTACCGGCGGAAAGATCGACCGCCTCGCTCTCACGGCAGATTTCGTTGTAGGCATAGACGAGCGACTTCGCCGGAGCTACCGGAAAATCCAGCGGACGGCCGTCGAGCGTTACGCGCACACCGGCGTCTTCCGGCAGCGAACGCATCACAAAACGGACACCACTGAGCGGCGAGAGGACGCGAAATTCCGATATTCCGTCCTCGGAATACCGTCCGGAGACGTGCGCGCGAACTTTCGCCTCCCACGCTCTGGCTTTGACCGTTGCCGGTTTTGAAGTCCAAAACCAGATGCGGCGGCGCGACGGAGAATCAAAGGAAAGCGACCAGCTCCCGGCGATCTCCCGAGATGATTCAGCCTCCCCGGGAAGCGAGAAAATTCCGTTCGTCGCAAAATGCACGGCACCTGACGATGTATCGACGGCGACCGCCGTCCCGTCGGCGTAAGCGCGCACGACATATCCCGCCTTCGGCCTGCCGGTTTCATCGCGCATGCAGAGCCGACGCGGAAACTTCTGTTCGAGCCAAGATCGCATCTGCGCAAAATCTCCGAACCGTGTTCCCGAACGACGCTCGAAAAGCGTGCGCCCGTCCCAATCGAACACGATCGGTCTGTCAGTCTTTTCGGTTTCTTCGACAAGCTCGTAATTGAACCCGTTAAGCGTCAGCTCCCGGCAGACTCCGACAAGATCGGGAGCCGCGACTCGCGCCATCGCGCACGCTCCCATAACCTTCTGCGGATAAACGAGCGCGATATCGCATTCGGCCGGTTTGCCCGCCAGCGCGGCGGCCTCGCGGGCAGCCGCATTGAGAAGCCTCGCATGCGCGAACCACGGCTGCGTCGGAGAGGTAAACATCGCCCAGGCCGGCTTCTTCGCGAAGCGGACGGCCGAACGGTGCCAAAGCCCCTGGAAGAAAGTGTCCACGCCGTGCAGAGCGCAAAGATAATACATCTTGCGCATGGTTGTGAAATCAAGATCGCAAGGCCCAACACCGAAAAGCTCGGCGGAACCGGGTCGACCGCTCCGCCGCACCGCCGTCTGCACAAGCGCGAGCGTAACCCATTCAAATCGGCGGTCGGTCGCCGAAATGACGAGATCTACGCCCGGCTTGCTCATTCCCAAAAGCGTGTTTATGGGTGAGCCGTTGTCACGCGCGCAGGTAGGCGGTCCCCCTTCGCCGATCAAGTGGCCTGTCGACACGATTCCGTTCTCGTCGCACCAGCGGCGGATCGGGTCAAAATACGTCCGCCGGTAACGTTCCGAACGAATCTGCGTCCAGACGCCAAAAGGACGTTCGGCGGCGAGCATGCCCGTCGAAAGCGCCTTTTCATAGTCGCAACGGAAATCGGCCCCGTCGGTTGCCGCTGCATATTCCTCTTCCATGCCGCTCCACCACGGAATGCGCGTAACCGTACCTGCCGGGACTTTCATCCGCCAGGCGGTCGTGCAGTGCCCGGGTTCATCGGTGAAAATACCGCGGATGACCGTTCCCATATATCGGGAAAACCGGCGGGAATATTCGCGGTGAGTAAGCTCGATGAACCGGTTTGCGCTCGCCGGTTCAAGATTGTTCGTATCAAGGCAGTCGTTGTCCACGCTCCGCCCCCGGCTGACCAGCGTCCTCCAGCCGACTTTTCCGGACGAGTTGGTATAAGCGACAAGTTCGCGGTAAAGGCACGCTTCGTTTTCCTCCGGCACCCGTCCGCGGCAGGTGCCGCTCGGCCAGTTGAACTCATCGTACAGCCACACCTTCATCCGCCGCCTTTCGGCCTCATCCAGAAACCAGCCGACCATGCGGAAATAATCATCGCCGAGATAGTCATAATCCATTCCCGTGGACGGATAGACCATAAACTGATCGAACCCGGCCTTATTCAGACACTCCACGATTCCGCGCACAGCCGTTTCATCAGGGCGTCCGCTCGGTATCACGAACGGAGCTATCGGGGATAACACGTCGTTTTCAGCCGCATTGGCCGCACAAAGAGCGGATGAAAGCAGAACTGCAGCAGTACTGTAGAATATCGGTCTCATGCCGCGAATTATATCACAGGCACAAAAACAGCAGACGACCTTTATATAACGGTTTTTCAGGATGCGTCAGATCATCGCCGATATTCCGTCAACGCGATGTCGACTCACGCACAACAAGCTCGGCGGCAATCATAATACGGCGCTTTTCCGCATCGGGATTGTCAATGCGCCAAAGAAGCGTTTCGAACGCCGTACGCGCAATTGACTTGCACGGTTGATGGACAGTAGTAAGCGTAGGCGATACAAGTGTAGCGAGATCAACATCGTTCACGCCGGTAACAAGAACATCCTGCGGACATCGTTTGCCTATTTTCCGCAAAATCTTCAACACATGCACCGCAACAAAGTCACTCGCGCAGACAATAGCGTCCGGAAGAGCCTTTCCCCATTTCTCGGAGAGCAGTTTTTCATCAAGACTCAAATACTTTCCGGCAAGTTTAGCGCCGCGATTCATGGAAATCGCCGACAAAAGCCCATCCAACCGCCGTTGGACATTGTCGTTGATTCCAGTTCGCGAGACAAACACAATCTTTCGGGCCCCGCGAGCAATGACGTGCCTGCCGACAAATTGTCCGATCTCGAAATTATCCACGCCTACAAAATCAAAACGATCCTCTTCCAGAATCGGGGCAATATCGGTATCAAGTATGATTACCGGAATCGAAGCCCGGCTGAATATCCGCAGCACTTCACCGTTTGCATCCAGGGCGTTATCACCGAAATCGATGGGATGAAAAACAACACCCGACACCCCTGCCGCCACCATTCTTTCCGCCATTGCAATAACGACGAAATGCACTTTATCGGCGGACACCGACGATATATCGGCAAAATCAACGGCAACACCGCGTTCCATGCAAAGGCGGGAGAACTCCTGACAGATGGGCGGAAATATCTCCACCTGCTTCTGCATGGGAACCACGAGACCGACAGACTTCATACTTCGCGCCACAAAAGTCCCCACGCCGTTGCGCGATTTGACTAGTCCGAAATGTTTGAGCTTCTCAATGGACTTGACTGCCGTAAGATGCGAGACTCCGAATCGGCGGCATATCATCTTTACCGACGGAAATGCGGAACCAGGGGCGTACTTTCCTGAAAGTATATCCTCTCGCAAAGAATCCACCACTTCGCGATATTTTGCCACCTTCATATGCATAAAAAACCTCTTACGGCTCAAAGTCCTTGGCATTATACCACATCTGCGGTTCATGTGGCTCAAAAAAAAGTTAGTGGCTAATGGTGGATTACCGCACAGGATTTATAGGAGATTTTTAAGCGATGATAAGAGAAGCGACAGAAACGCCCGAAAAACAAAAAACCCCTTATTTATTGGGGTTTTTTGAGGTTTTTGGTGGTGGACCCGGCGGGACTTGAACCCACGACCCGGAGATTATGAGTCACCTGCTCTGACCGACTGAGCTACGGGTCCGCGATCTAACAAAGTCCCGAGATTATACCATCTTTTGGCCGCAACGGTCAACCGAGGCGCGAAGGCCGCGGTCCGCGCCGGAAATCGGACGGAAATTCCGTCAGCGCGGAGCCGTGAGATAGCGCTGCTTGTAGAACCCGGTGACGAGCCACTTCGGACAGACGGCGACAGGATCGGCCATCGCCTCTTTCTTCACGAAAGCGTAATAGCGCTCGCGGGCCGAAAGGTAGTCCGGCGCCTTGGCTTTCCATTTTCCGTAGATTGCGAGAGTCTCCGCGGCGAATCGCACGCTGCGGAGGAGGAATTCCACGCGGGCAAGAGATTCCGGATCGTCCGCGACGGCAGTGCGGGCGCGGGCAAGCGGCGCTTCAAGCCCGGCGACGTCGAGCGTTTCGAAATAGCCGTCATTGCCGTTCTCGGCCGCCGCCGCGCGGCCGGTCTGTTCCTCGAGCCGGTTGAAATACTCCTTCACGTCGGCCGCCGCCGCGCCGAACCCGCTGCGGCAGTAGTCCTCGAATACGTCATCGTAGGAGAGCCTGTCGATGTTGAGATGCGCCTTGGCGAGCGCGTAGTAGATGAGCCCGCGCATCGACCACTGGTTGGAGTTGCAGTCGAAGTCGGTGCCGATGACGTTGTTCACCTTGAACGTTTCGAGATCGTCGAAAATCCGGCGGGCGAAGTTCTGCGGCACCGGCGCGCTGAATCCGATCAGCGCGTTGGGACGCCACAGGATCGGATTGCCGTAGCGGCTCCAGGCCGAGATATTGTCCCGCGCCCAGTTCGCCTGTTTCCTGCTAGCGTATTCCCCGCTCACGGAAAGCAGCACGAGCGCCGGATGAGGCTTCACCGCCACCGGCGGATTCACGTAATCGCTGTAGACGTAGACCGTGAGTTTTCTGTCCGGACACTCCTTCACCACATGCTCCGCGACACGGTTGCTGAATTCAAGTACGCGGTCGGTGAGCGACACGTAGGGGATCCGGCTGCGCAGAAGCGCGTAGAAATACAGCTTTATCGGCGGAGCGTTCACC
>JAFVZE010000169.1 GCA_017508315.1 Kiritimatiellia bacterium
GGCGAAACTCCGGCGGATTTATTTTTCGGCCATTCGTACGCCTCGCCGGGAGAACCCTTTCCGCGTATATCGTCCCACTTAATTCTCGCCTTGGGCAGCAATCCGGCAGAACCGGAAACCGTCTCGACACCTTGTTTCATAGCCCGCAGATACTGGTATTGCGTCGTTTCATATACCGCCATGTAATAATCCTCGGAAAGACGAACCATATGGGGAGTCTCGCGGATATTGTTGACGTCATCGTAATTTTTGCCGATTTCACCGATCGGCGAACCCATGCGCCAGACGACGTTGGCCGCCGGAATGCGGCGCATAAGCAGCCATTCCGTCTTATAGATATCGTTGGAGATGCCGCCGGGCACTGCGCCGGCATCGGGATAAAACGCCATAAAACCGTCGACACCGAGATTGACAGCCATATACTGCGGCGGATTGTCGAGCGCCCACGCCTTTACGACCGCCCTAAGGCCGTTGGTTATAAAATGCCCGCCCCAGGACACATCCGGACTCCAGGTGATCTTCTTTGGAACATCCAATTCGGAAACGATGCAGTTCACGTCGCCGCCGACATTGGAGAAATTCTCCGTCCCGATGGACACCCATACGTTTTCCGCGGAATTGGTCTGAAAATCGACCGTGATGATACCGGGGGCGTCGGTCAACGTATAGGAAACACTCACTTGACGGGCGAAATCCTGCTCGATCGAAACGGACCGCTCATCGACCCTCGGCACCGCCGAAGCCGCGGCGAACAGCTCCGCCGCGCAGAAACAGGAAAGCGAAAACAGTGATACATTTTTCATATTGCTCCTTTCATGATAAATCGTTCATCTGACTATCAACATCAGACCTTTCAACGGCCGGCTGTTGAAACGCATCAGCTCTTGCGAAAAATTCCAGGTGACTCCGCGCACGACAGCATCATCCAATCCTGCGGCGCAGGCGGAATATCCGCGCACCGCCACTTCCGCACCGATGACGGCCGCGCCTTCGTCCGGCGTCGGGTTCACATACGCCCAGGTGCACCAGAACTCGTTGCTGACGGATGCGGGCAGCATGGCGCGGGCCGTAAAAACCGACGCTGCGCTCACGCATAATACGGCAGCTTTCATCAATATCGATTTCATAGACGATCATCCCGTCGGCGGGACAGCTCCTTTCTCTGTTGATGCCGCGATTATACCACAACGTAGACATTCGCAACACATGGCCGAACGGACAGTATCGGCACGTCCCGAAAGTTATGATAAAATAAAGAATGTGATCAGCGTTCTAACACTCCTTTTCTCAACCGTTTTTCAAGCGGCGGAGGCCACCTCGGAAACAACGGCGGAATACGCGCCGATCCGTTCTGTTTCCGAAGCGCTCCGCCTGCACGACGGCGATTTCAAAAAAGAGCTTCCCTTTGAATTTCGCGGAACGGTTCTTACAAGAGCCGACAGCGGGACGTTCATAATCGACGACGGCTCCGGGAGCATCAAAGTGAACACTCATCCCTGCATAGCCGCTGACGCATTCGCGGCCGGAGATCGCGTCATCGTCGGCGGGCTGGCGGAACTCCCTTCGGAATTCGAAGGCAAGAACCGGCTTATCGCCCGGGCGATCACCGTCACCGGGAAAGGAACCGTTCCCAAACCGGTAGACGCCGCTCTTGCCGACATAACCGCCGGCCGCTTCGACTACCGCATCGTCCGGGTCAAAGGGACGGTGACCGCGGTATTCCAGGACGAAATCGATCCGCGCGTAATGTTCCTGACCCTGCTTTCAGACAGCACCACTATCCCGGTCACCTTTCACCGGACAAAACCGCACGGCATAACCGATCCGTTGCGGCTGCTCGATGCGCAACTGCGCGTTACGGGCATCTGCGAACCTTCCATCGGCAGCTGGCGGATCTTTCAAGGTCACGGCATCACAACCGGACTGGACTGCGGAAAAATCGAAATCATCTCGCCGCCGCCGGCGGACCCGTTCGACATCATGCCGCTTGACCTACACAAAGACCTGCGTCCGGACCACATACCGGCGATGGGACGCCGGAGCGTCGCCGGACTCGTCAGCGCGGTCTGGGGCGGAAACAACGTGCTGCTGAGAACGGACATCTTCAAACTGAAAACAATCCGGGTACATCTTGCGACCGGTCAGAAACTCCCGAAGTGCGGCGCTTACATCCGCGTCGCGGGACTGCCCGAAACGGATCTTTTCACGATCATCCTTTCAAACGCCATCTGGAGGGACGAGCCGACGGGCGAAACATCCGCGGCCGCCGAAGCGCCGCCGGTCCGGCTGACAGTCGAACAGCTTCTTTTCGACGAAAAAGGCGCGCCTCAACTGCAAACGCCCTATCACGGACGCGTCATCACGATCAGCGGAACCGTCCATTCCCTTGTGCGCGATCCGCCGACAGGCGCCAGAATGAATCTTTCCTGCGGCCACCACGTCATCGCGGTCGATGCAAGCGGATGCGTCGGCGCTCTCGACGGCGTCGAACTCGGCGCGAAAGTCGAAACGACCGGCATCTGCCTCGCCGAAACCGACATCTGGCGTCCAAGCGCGCCGTTTCCGCGGGTAAAAGGATTTTCGCTCGTGCTGCGCACGCCGAAAGACATCCGCATCCTCGCCCGTCCGCCATGGTTCACGCCCCGGAAGGTTTTCGTCGTGCTCGCATTTCTGATCGCCGCGCTTGCGGGGGTGGGCATCTGGAACCGGATGCTCAACCGTATCGTAGCACGGCGCGGGCGGCAGCTGCTGAAAGAGGAAATCGCCCACGCGAAGACCGCCTTCCGCGTCGACGAAAGAACCAGGCTCGCGGCGGAACTCCACGACTCGATATCGCAGACGCTTACCGGCGTTTCCCTTCAGATCGACGCCGCCGAACGGGCAAGGAGGAAAGATGACCGGCAGATGGGACTTCACCTCTCTACGGCGCGGCAAACTCTCGCGAACTGCCGCGAAGAACTAAAGAACTGCCTGTGGGATCTGCGCAACTGCGCACTTGAAGAACCCGACGCCGAAGAGGCTATCCGCAAAACGCTTAATCCGCACCGCGGAGAAGCCGAACTGTCGATCGGTTTTTCCATACCGCGATCCCGATTCTCAGACTCGTCGTTTCATGCCGTTCTGCGCATTCTCCGAGAACTCGTGACGAACGCCATCCGGCACGGCAAGGCAAAACACATCGATGTGCGCGGCGAATCGGACGGAGGCGGAATCGTCATAACGGTCCGCGACGACGGAGAAGGATTCGATCCCGGCGGCCGCAAAGGGATGGAAGAAGGACATTTCGGGCTTCTGGGGATCTCGGAACGGCTCGCGCGGCTCGGCGGACACATGAAGATCGACAGCGCTCCCGGACTTGGAACGACGGCAGTGATCAGCATCAAGGAAGAAAAGTGAAAAAGACAAAGATACTGATAGTCGACGACCACGCCGTCGTCAGGGCGGGTCTTTCAACGATCCTCGGCTACGAAGACGATTTCGCCGTTATCGGCGAAGCCGCGGACGGCGCCGAAGCCGTGCGGACGGCTGCGAAACTCCGTCCGGACATCGCCATTGTGGATTTCGCGATGCCGAAGATGGACGGAGCCGAAACGACGCGGAGGATTCGTTCGGAATCTCCGGACACCCGCGTCATTCTGCTTACCACCTACAGTTCGCCGGACGATATTTCCCGTGCGCTCAAGGCGGGCGCTGCCGGGGTCCTCTTCAAAACCGCCGCGAACGACACGCTGACGGACATGATACGCCGCGTGACCGCCGGAGAAACGGTTCTGCCGCAGGAGATCCGGCGCATGCTCGAAGAACAGCAGACGACGCCCGTATTCACCGAACGTCAGCTCGCGGTCCTGCAATCGGTTTCCCGCGGTTTGACGAACGACGATATCGCATTGCAGTTCGGAATCTCGCGAAGCGCCGTCAAGCAGCACCTCAGCGCCATCTTCACGAAACTCGGCGCGGCATCCCGGCCCGAAGCGGTCACCATCGCACTCCGCCGGCAGATTCTCAAAATCTGAGCATTTACCGCGTCAAGAGCCCGGTCGTCCACTCGCCGATGGTTTTGCGCGAAAGTTCTTTGAAACCCCTCACCTCGCAGGCGGCGAACACCTCCGGATAAAGCTCGGCGAGAATCCCGTCGGCGACGGAAATATCCGCCTCCGCCCGGGGCTATTGCGGTAAAGTGCGCAATTTTGATATAATATCGCCCGTTTTGTCGCAGAGGGTAGCGCGCGTGCGCGAGAGTAAGCGAAAAATTACCAATAAAGGCATAAGATGGATCAGATCAAGATCAAGGCGGAGACCCGTTCCGAACAGGGTACGGGGGCAGTCCGTCGTTTGCGCCGTGCGGGGATGATCCCCGGTTCGGTGATGAAGATGAAGAAAGGCGGGACGGAGCTCATCAAGCTTCCCAAGCACGACTTCATGATGGCCATGCGCGGACGCAGCGGCAAGCAGCTGCTCGTTACGCTTGACATGGGCGGAAGCGAAGTTCCCGCTCTGTTGCGCGAGATGCAGAACGATGTGCTCGCCGGAACCCCCATCCACGTGGATTTCAGCGAAGTGTCGCTGACGGAGAAGGTCCGCGTCACCGTTCCCGTCTACCTCGTCGGCGAATCGATCGGCGTCAAGATCGGCGGCGGCGTTCTCGAGCAGGTGCTCCGCACGATCGACGTCGAATGCCTCCCCGAGGATATCGCCGAGAAGTTCGATATCGACGTTTCCAATCTCGGTCTCGACCAGACCATGTTCGTGCGTGATCTCCAGCTCGGCGACAAGTTCACCGTGGTGACCCGCGGCGAGCTCGCTCTTGCGGTCGTCAAGGCTCCGGCCGACGGCGGCGCCGCGGCCGAAGCCGGCAAAGGACCCGACGTGATCAAGAAGGGCAAGGAAGATAAGGAGGAGAAGAAGTGATGAAGAAGTACGACGCTCTTTACATTTTCGTCGGTATCGCCAAAGACGACGCCCTCGAGGCCTATCTCGACAAGGCGCTTGCGGAAGTCGAGCGTTTCGGCGGCAAAGTGCTGGAAAAGGTGTCCCTCGGACGCCGCAGCTTCTCCCGCCCCATGAAGAAGCGCGAGAACGGTGTTTACGTGAAGGTCCGCCTCGAGCTCGATCCCGCGAACGTGGACGCGCTCGTCAAGCGTTACAAACTCGTGGAAGAGGTTTTCCGCGTTCAGATCCTCGCCGTCGACGAGCGTCGCGAGGCCCAGATCGCGCAGGAGCGCGCCGATCGCGCCGAGCGTCAGGCCAGAAAAGAAGCGGCAGCCGCCGCCAGTCTGGCCGCAAAGACCCAGGAGTAAAACGTCATGGCGTCCTTCAATAAAGTTATTCTGATGGGAAATCTCACGCGGGATCCCGACGTGCGCGCGACCGGCGCCACCGGCATGAAGGTCGCACGTCTGGGCATCGCGATCAACGAGCGTCGTCGCGACCGCAACGGCAATATGCAGGAATTCCCGGTTTTTGTCGATGTCGACGCATGGGATAAACTCGCCGAACTTTGCGGCCAGTACCTCTCAAAGGGGCGTTCGGTTCTCGTCGAGGGTCGGCTCCAGATGGACAGCTGGGAGAAGGACGGCGTAAAGCACCAGAAGCTCAAGGTACGCGCTTCGACGATCAAGTTCCTTCCGCAGGGCGACCGCATGGGCGCTCCCGCATCGCGGCAGGACTCGGCGTTTTCGATCCCCGTGCCCGAAAGCGATCCTGACGATATTCCATTCTAATACAACTTCAACAAAGGAAAACCACAATGGCTTTCAAGAAATCCAACAGCTCGGCCGGTGAGGAATTCGCCGCGCGCAAGCGTCCGCCGCTCGGTCCCAACGACCAGATCGACATCAACGACATCGAAACCCTCAAGTACTACATCACGGATTACGGGAAGATTCTTCCCGCGCGCATCACGGGCGTCACATCCGCGCAGCAGCGTCAGATCCGTCAGGGCGTCAAGCGCGCCCGCAACATGGGCCTCATGGCCTGAGGAAAGGAGCAGTGGCAATGCAGATCGAAGTCATGCTCATGGACAACGTGAAGAAGCTCGGCAAGGCCGGCGAGATCGTCAAAGTCGCCCCCGGCTACGCCCGCAACTTCCTTTTCCCCAACGGCATCGCCGCAGTCGCGACCGAAGCCGCCAAGCGCCGCCTCAAGAAGCTCGAGGCCGAGCGCGCGGCCCGCGCCGCCGAGGAGAAGAAGGCCGCTCTCGAACTCGCCAAGAAGCTCGAGAAGCTTGAGATCACCGTTTCCGCCCACACCACCGACGGCAAGAAGCTCTACGGTTCGGTCGGCGTCAACGACATTCTCGCGGCCATCGAAGCCAACCGCGGCATCAAGCTCGAGCGCAGCCAGCTCGAACTCGACGACAACCTCAAGGAAGTCGGCGAGTACAATCCGGTCATCGATCTCGGACACGGCGTCACCGTCAAGTTCAAGATCGTCATCCTCGACGAGGAAGCCCAGGCCGAATAACGGACGGAAGTCCGTTCCGCAGAAGCGCCGCGCCGTTGGGCGCGGCGCTTTTTGATACAATTGCGCAAATGACATTCATTCAGAAACACGCTTACGGCATCGGCGCGGCGTTCGCTTCGCTGCTGTGGCCTTTTTTCCCGAAGCGCCGGCGCATCGCGGTACAGAACATACTCAAATGCCGGATAACAGACGACGAGGCCCGGGCTGTCCGCATCGCGAAGAAAAGCTGGTGCCATCTTGCGGGTCACATCTGCGAGGCGTTGTGCGTGCCCGGCGTCATAAACAAAGACAACTGGCGGGAGCATCTGGAATTCGACGAAGCTGATCCTGAAACGGTCAAGCTGCTGCTGGACACTCCCGACGTGCCGATTCTGCTGGTCAGCGCCCATCACGGCGTGTGGGAGGCCGCGACCAATACGCTTTCGTTCGCCAGACCTATGATCGCCGTTGCCCGGGTGATGAACAACCGTTTCGTCGCCGACTGGATGAAAAAGCACCACTTCCGCGGGCGGATTACCGTAATCAACAAGAACCGCGGATTTTCCCAAGCTACCATGCGGCGGTGGTGCAACGAGAAATCCGCCATGACCCTACTCATGGACCAGCATACGTCGGGCGGCGAGATGCTGACGTTCCTCGGTCGTCCGGCCCGGACGTACACAACCGCCACGCGGCTGGCGATCCGCTACGGATATCCGATCGTCGTAGGTTCGTTCGTCCGCGTCGCACCGTACCGCTACCGGCTTGTCGGCGGAGCTCCGGTGTCGTTCGCGAAAGACGCCGACCGCGCCGCATCGACGCAGCTGCTCAACGACCGGCTCTCGGAGGTGATAAGGAAATATCCCGAACAGTATCTGTGGGCCCATCGCAGATGGAGGCACGATTGAGTATGGAATGGGCGCTCGCCATTCTCGGATTCATGTTTTTCTGGTCGACGGCCGTCGTTTTCGCGGGGCTTGCCGTCGGCGCGGGGCGCAGAATGCGCGGAGGCGAGAAACGTTCCGTTTCCAACGGGAGCGCACGCACACGCTTCGCCTGCGTTATCTGCGCCCATAACGAAGAGAGGGTGATAGCGCGCCCGATCTCATCCATACAGGCAGCCGACTATCCTGCCGGACTGCTCGACATCGTGGTTTTCGCCGACAACTGCAGCGACCGTACCGTTTCTGCGGCCGCTTCTTTCCCAGGCGTGAAGGTTCTGGAGAAGAAAACGCCTTCGTCCGGCAAGGGCGATGTGCTGGCCTGGGGTCTGGATGAGATACGCGGCGGCGGCCATGACGCGATCGCCGTGTTCGATGCCGACAACGAGGTCGACCCCGCCTGGTTCTCGGAAATGGATGCGCAGCTGCGCTCGGGAGCACATGTGGTGACCGGCCATCGCATGAGTCTGAATCCTTTCGTAAACCTTATAACCGGCTGGTATACCGTATATTGGAATCTGATGAACGAGCTTTCCAACCGCGTAAGATCGAACCTCCGTCTAAGTTCGATGCTGACGGGGACGGGCTTCTGTTTCAAAACGACGGTTCTGCCGGAAGAGGGTTGGCGCACGCGCACTTTCGTCGAGGATCTGGAATTCGCCCTGTTCAGGAACCTTGACGGCTACCGCGTCTGTTACGCCCGCGACGCCGTTTTCTACGACGAGCAGCCGGTATCGGTCAAGCCCATGCTGCGCCAGCTCAACCGCTGGGCGACCGGCGGGCTGCAGATACTGCGCTTTTACATTCTGCGCTGGCTCGGGGCGCTTCTTCGCGGTCCGTCGTTCAGGCTTTTCGACTGCTTCGCGATCATCGCGCTCGGGGCGTGCGGAAGCGTGCTTCTGCTGTTGAACGCATTGACGCTCAACTGGCGTTTCGGGCTGTGGTTTCTGTTCTTCGCATGGGCGAGCGCTTTTCTCTCCACGCTGCTTTCGCGCCATTCGGTCAGGGCGCTGCTCTTGCCGATTCTCACTTTCCCGGTCTTCACGGTCATTCTGTCCATGACGGTGATTTATTCCATAGTGATGCCGCAGCGCACCTGGAAACCGATAGAGCACGGAAAATGATCCGAGGAAGTTATGTTTAAAATCAACTGGACAACGGTAGGTCTGCTCGTTCTTTCGAATCTCGTCATGCTTTATGCGTGGTACGGACATCTGCGCAGCATGTCGAAAGCCCCGGTGCCGCTCGTGATTCTGGTGTCGTGGCTGATCGCGCTCGGCGAATACTGCCTGATGGTGCCGGCCAACAGGATAGGCGCGAAGACGATGTCGCTCGAACAGCTCAAGATCGTCCAGGAAGCCGTCGCGCTGCTGACGTTCGTGCCGTTCTCGCTGTTTGTGATGAAACAGAGCGTTTCATGGAATTACGCCGCGGCGGCGGTCTGCATCCTGTCGGCGGTGTATTTCATTTTCAGAGGGGCGTAGAACAGGAGCAGAAATGAAAGCGTGGGTGCAGCGGGTTCTCGAAGCGTCGGTCAGGACAGACGGCGAAACCATCGCCGAAATAGGGCAGGGGTATCTCGTTCTTCTCGGCGTCACCCACGGAGACACGGAAGCGAAATCCGACGAAATGGCGCTCAAGATCGCCAACCTGCGCATTTTCGAAGACGAAAGCGGCAAAGCCAACCGCTCGCTTCTCGACACCGGAGGCTCGGCCATCGTGGTGTCGCAGTTCACGCTCTACGCCGACACTTCCCGCGGCCGCAGACCGGGATTTTCGAACGCGGCCGCGCCGTCGCTCGCCCTGCCGCTTTACGAACGGGTCGTGTCGCAACTGCGGAAGCTTCTGGGCGCGGATAAAGTCGGCACCGGCCGTTTCGGAGCCGACATGAAAGTTTCGCTCGTCAACGACGGTCCGTTTTCAATAGAGCTGCTGGCGTAACGCCGCGGCACTCATCCGAGCAGACCGCGCCGGTGCAGATCGTCAAGCGTCTCGCTGAGGCGTTCGCGGCGTCTGCGCCGTTCGTCGTCCGGATCGGCGAACAGTTCCGCTCCGCGTTCGCCGGGAGAGTTCCGTATGTCGGTCAGACCGAACCCGATGAGCCTGATCGCGCCGAACTTCTCGCGCTCGAAGAGTTCCAGCGCCTTGCGCCTTATCGAAATATCGTCGCGCACGGGGGCGTCGAACGGAGATTGGCGGGTGATCGTTTCAAAGGCGGCGTTGCGCAGTTTGAGTCTCGCGGTCTTCGCCCACCGCATCTCGCCGCGGAAACGCCGGCCGACCTCTTCGGCAAGTTCCAGAAGTCTGGCTCTGACCTTCTCCCGGTCGTGCTCGTCGGTGTCGAACGTATGTTCCCTCGACACCGACTTCTCCGGTTCCGGAATGTGGTGCACGAGCGAGGAAGATATGCCGAAGGCATGATCGCGAAGATGCCTGGCTGCGTCCATGGAACCGACCAGCGTCGCGAGTTTCTCCGGCTCGATCCGCTGGAGATCCGCACAGGTGGTGATCGCGTACGGACGCAGCAGCTGCGCGGTTTTCGAGCCCACGCCCCAGATGGTTCCGATCGGTTTCGGCGCGAGAAAAGACGCGATCTCATCCGGCGATGTCGGCATTACCGTAAGCCCGTCGGGCTTGTTTTCCTCGGAGCCGATTTTCGCGAGCAGACGGTTGCCGGCGATACCGACGGAACAGGTAACGCCGCAGCGCTCGCGCACCGCGCGGCGCAGAGCCTCGCCGAGATTGCGCGCGGAACCGTAGAGATGCACGCTTCCGGTGATGTCGAGAAAGGCCTCGTCTATCGACACCGCTTCCACATACGGGGTGAAGTCGTGAAACACGCCGAAGGCGAGCTCGGAGACTTCGCGGTAGCGTTTCATGCGCGGACGGACGAAAACGGCGTGCGGGCACTTTATGCGGGCACACCGCGACGGCATCGCGGAATGCACGCCGAATACGCGCGCTTCGTAGGAACAGGTGGAGACGACACCGCGCTCGTCCGGCGCGGCGCCGACGATCAGCGGCTTTCCCCGCCATTCGGGATGGTCGAGCTGTTCCACCGCCGCGAAGAAAGCATCCATGTCCACATGCAGAATTGTTGCCATGTTCAAAGTATTATACCATCATAAGATGACTTTTGATATAATTTCGGGCATGGAAACGATATACGAAGAAAATCCCTGCGGCGGCAAGGGTACGATGAAACTCGAAAAACTGCTCTCTCCTGCGGAGATGGGCGACAAGTGCGGACTCTACGCCCGCGTCACGCTTCCCCCGGGAGCGGTTCTCGGCTATCACGAACACCACGGAAACAAGGAATGCTATTTCATGCTTTCCGGCGAGGGCGTCTACGACGACAACGGCGAAAAGCGCGTGATCCGCGCCGGCGACGTGACCTGGACCGCCGACGGGTGCGGACACGGGCTCAGCAACGAAAACGGCAAGGAAGACGTCGTTTTCATGGCGCTCATCATCAATTCGTGAGAATCCTCGTCACCGGAACGAGCGGCGGCATCGGCGGGGCGGTGAAACGCGCCGCCCTGTCCGCCGGTCATGAAGTCGTCGAACTGAACCGCGGCGGCTTCGCGGATCTGTCCGCCGCGCTGCCGCCGGTTCCGGCGGTGTTCGATGCCGTCGTTTTCGCGACGGGATGCTGTCCGGTAAAACCGCTTACTCGGATGACGGACGGGGAATTTCTCGAGACCTTCGAAGTCAACTGCGCCCTTTTCGTGCGGCTTATGCGTCATCTCGTGAAAACGGCCCGGTATTCGCCATCCGGGATGAAGGTCGTGGCGATATCTTCCGTGAGCGCCGTCGAGGGCTGGCCGGGAGGAGCTGCGTATTGCGCCTCGAAGGGCGCGCTGAGCGCCGTCTGCCGCGCGCTGGACGCCGAGCTTGCGCCGCGGAAGATTTCGGTCGAGGCGCCGGAGCCGCGCCATGTGCGCACCGCGATGTTCGAACGCTGCGCCGGCAGAATGGGGACAGACCCCTCAAATGCGCAGGATCCGGAGGTTTTTGCCCGGAACGTGCTTTCCAGACTGGAGAATTGAAAATGACTATCGTGGATAAAATCGCCGCATTGATACGTGATACGAGTTCGTCCCTGCCGGAGGACGTCGAAAAGGCGATCAGATCGGCGAAGAAAAAAGAGAAACGCGGCTCGTCGGCGGAAATGATTCTCGCGACGATTCTCGAGAATTGCGCATTGGCGCGAAGCGCGGGAACTCCGCTCTGCCAGGACACCGGCACATTGACGTTCTTCGTCGATTCGCGTCTTCGCCGCAAGGTAACGCCGGCCGTGCTGAAGAAGGCGGTCGCGCTGGCGACGGAAAAAGGTTATCTGCGGAAGAACACGATCGACGCGGTTACCGGATTGAGCTGCGACGACAACTGTGCCGAGGGAGCGCCGGTCGTGCACTATGTCGAGGGTGAAACAGGCTCGAAACCGGGTGTCGCTCTGCTCATGAAAGGCGGCGGCAGCGAGAACATGTCGCGCCAGTATTCGCTCCCCGACTCCGCGCTCGGAGCCGGGCGCGACATGGCGGGAGTGCGCAAATGCATTCTCGACGCCGTCCAGAAAGCGCAGGGATACGGCTGTGCGCCGGGAATCCTCGGAGTGTGCATCGGCGGCGACCGGGCGAGCGGGCATGAAATCGCCAAGGAGCAGCTGTTAAGGCCGCTTAACGAAAAGAAGACGGGCGACAGGACGTTGCGGAGACTTGAGGCGCGGATTCTCAAAGAGGCCAATTCCCTCGGCATCGGTCCGATGGGACTTGGAGGAGAAACGACGCTTCTGGGCGTCAAAATAGCCTCGCGCACCCGGGTACCGGCGAGCTTTTTCGTGACCGTCGCCTATCTGTGCTGGGCCTGCCGCAGACGAAAGATCGTCATCGGCTGAAGGCTTAAGCGCATACTCCCTTTTTAACAGTCGTGTCTGTCTTTTCCCGGCGGAGCTTTGCGGCGACGGCCGCTAAAGAGGATTATTCCAAAAATTTCAAGTCCTGCAAGCGCAAGAACCGTCGTTACTACGGCAAGTCCGTATAGTCCCGCCGCCGTCGCCATGCCGATTCCCGC
The DNA here is from genome assembly GCA_017508315.1 of Kiritimatiellia bacterium. Classification (GTDB taxonomy): domain Bacteria; phylum Verrucomicrobiota; class Kiritimatiellia; order RFP12; family UBA1067; genus UBA1067. The sequence continues at coordinate 12,456 of JAFVZE010000169.1, forward strand.
CGAAACCCAGATGCCCGCCGCCGTGGTGAGGCCGTGAATGGATTGCCGGTCGACCATGATCGCCCCGGCTCCGATGAAACCGATTCCGCTCACGATCTGCGCGGCGATGCGTCCGGGATCGCCCTGACCGCCGAAGCCGTGCTGCGAGACGAGCAGCATCAGCGCGGAGCCGAGCGCGACGAGAAGATGCGTGCGCGTGCCCGCCACTTTGCCGCGGTATTCGCGTTCCGCTCCGATCAGTCCGCCCAGCGCTCCCGAGAGCACCAGCCTCAAAACCATTTCAGCAAACTCATTCATACTCGCGCCATTATA
>JAFVZE010000023.1 GCA_017508315.1 Kiritimatiellia bacterium
AAGTTCAAGTCTATGCTCGGACGCGCCTGGTATGTTAACGAAGAAACCGGAAGCGACTCGTTTGACGGCACATCTCCGGTTCATGCGGGCGGAGATTCGTCAGTCGGTCCGCGTAAGACGCTCGCCGGCGCAATGGCGATAGCGGGTTTAACGTCCGGTGATGTGGTTCATGTCGCAGCCGGAACATACGACGAGGGCGAGATGGAGCCTGTTGGTGGCATTGGCGGTATCACTACGAACCGTGTCGTCGTGAAAGCCGGTGTCGGGCTTGTCGCCGATGACGGCCCGGAAGTGACGTTTATTGTCGGCAGGAAACCGGCCGAGGGCGGAAATACCGGTCCTGACGCGATAAGATGCGTATATCTTAACGCAGGGGCATGGCTTTACGGGTTTACCGTGACGAACGGGGCGACGTGCAGGGATGGCAGTTACATGGATTACGGTGGCGGCGTTTGCGCAGCATCTGAAGCGTGTGCGGTCAACTGCCGCTTTACTTATAACAGTGCGCGTCGCGGAGGTGCTGCTTACGGCGGCTGGTACATAGCTTGCCGATTTGAAAATGGCAATTCCGGAAATGAAAGCTCCGGGATATATGACTGCCAGGGAGTGTTCAATTCCTATTTCGAGAACTGCAAACCGTACGGCAAATGGAAACTCGTGAACTGCACTTTCAATAATTGCAGTCCGCAGGCTAACGGGAGCCAGAACGTGTACAACTGTTTGGTGGAAGATGAAAGCAATAAAAATTGCAATTACTACAACTGCGTATTAACCGGTAGAAATGCAGGCGAGGCGAATCCTGATGCCGCCACTCGCTTCAATGTTACCGATGCGAAGCGCGAGGCGGAAACAGCGCGTCCCACGGCGGGATCTTCGCTGGTCGACGCCGGCGTTCTTTCGTACTACAACGACAATTTCCCGGCGGATTGGGTGATGTTCAAGATGTTTGATCTTGGTGGCGGGCAGCGTGTTTACGGCGATGGGAAGATTGATATCGGCGCCGGCGAGTACGACTGGCGCGGCGCGTTCGCCAAGGCGCTCCACCATTCGAAGGCGACGGTGACGGCGGCGAGCGAAGGGGTGCGCTCTTTAGATGGCGATGTGGTACTCGGCGACGGGGATGAGCTTGTTGTAAATTGGCAGGTTGCAGGTGAAAGCAAGGCGGAACTTTACACTTCGCTCTCCGGCGAGGGAAATGCGACGGTTACTCTGGATGGCGAGCCGCTTGTGCTTGACGCATCTGGTGTCACGGCATTCGTCGTGCAGGCCGGAACGCACACGCTTAAGTTTTCATATTCCGGCGAAGGGGCGTTCACCGTCTCGTCGATCAGGTGCAGAGCCGGGTTGACGGTGTTTGTGCGCTGAGGAAAACAAACGGAAACAGATCGGAGAAGAAGAATCAATGAAGGTGAAAAGGTTCAATCTCGCCGCGGCGCTCGTGTTCGCCGGGGCGGTATTCGGGATCGGCGCGGCTGAAATCCCCGTGCTCAAAGTCGACTTCGACGAGCGCGTCGGGGCGGTCAAGCCGGTCAACGGCGTCGGGCAGCCGCCCGTGCTCGGCTACACCGGATTCGGGATGTTCCGATATCTGAAGGAAGCGGGAATTCCGTATTCGCGCCTGCACGATGTCGGCGGCGCCTACGGCAAGAACATCTTCGTGGATGTTCCCAACCTCTTCCGCAACTTCGACGCCGATGAGACGGATCCCGCCAACTACGATTTCGCGTTTACGGATCTGCTGCTTGCGAATCTGGTGGAGAACGGTGTCGAGCCGTATTTCCGGCTCGGCGTCTCGATAGAGAACCGCGCCGACATCCGCGCCTACCGGGTTTTGCCGCCTAAGGACTACGCCAAATGGGCGGGAATATGCGAGCATATCATCCGCCATTACACGGAAGGCTGGGCGAACGGCTTCAAATGGAAGATCAGCCGCTGGGAAATCTGGAACGAGCCGGAAGGTCACGAAACGCCGGAAACCAACTGCATGTGGCGCGCTCCGTTCTCGGAGTATTGCAGGTTCTACGAAGTCGCGTCCAAGCACCTCAAGTCCAAATTCCCCCATCTCATGATCGGCGGGTACGCAAGCTGCGGTTTCTATGCGGTGACCAAATCTCGCCACCACGTGCAGAACGTCGGGCGCTATTCGCATCTCCTGAAGAGTTTTCATGAGTTCGTCGCTTACGTGCGTGAGCACAAGTGTCCGCTCGACTTCTTCTCCTTCCACTGCTACGACGATCCGGGGCCGGCCGTTATCCAGAATCAATATGTCCGCGATTATCTTGACGCCAACGGCTTCGCGTCCACCCTGCTTTCCCTGAACGAGTGGATTCCGTTTACCGCGATCAGGCAGCCCGGATCAGCGCGACAGGCGGCGTATATCGCCTCGATGCTCGCGGTGATGCAGAACGGTCCGATCGACGACGCGGAGATTTACGACGCCAGATGCGCACGGGGGACGTACAGTCCTTTCTTCGATCCGGCGACGGGCAGGCCGCGCAAAGCGTACTGGGTCTACTACATGTTCAACGAACTGCGCATGCTCGGGAACGCGGTCCGGGCGTCAAGTCCGTATGAGAACGTGTACGCGGTCGCTTCGGATGACGGTCACGGTTCGGGCGCGGTGCTTCTGGCCAACATTTCCCGCGCGGCGGTTCCGCTCAGGTTCGATTTCGACGGCCGGGAGATCGTTTCGTGCCGCGTGATCGATGAGACGCGCACCTACGAGGATGCGCCGCTGCCCGACATGATTCCGGCCGATTCGGTGTGGCGCATATCGCTCAGGCGCAAAGGCCCCCGGCAGGCGCGGCCGGATCTCGTGGCCAAGGTCGCGGCGGGGGAACTGGGGTACGCCCGCGTTTCGTGGTTCGGATACGACGAAGAAGATTCCACGCGCTTTCTCCAGGCGGCGCTCGATTCCAGAGCGCGGCGCGTGATCATCGACCGGCTTGACGAAGGGCCGTGGACGGCGACACCCTTGAAAATCGGCTCTGAAAAGGATGTCGTATTTGAGGACGGGGCGGTGCTGCTGGCGAAGAAGGGGGCGTTCAGAGCCGCCACGGCGACGATGCTCAACATCGTGAGAGCCACCAACGTCACCATCCGCGGGCGCGGCACGATCAGAATGCGCAAAGCCGATTACATGAAGGAGCCGTATTCGCGCGCCGAATGGCGCCACGGCATATCGGCCATGGGGGTCGTCAACCTCACGATCGACGGTCTGACCGTCGAGGAGACCGGCGGCGACGGATTGTACGTGGCGTCCGACAGGGTGGAGCATCAGCCGTGCCGGAACGTGACGGTCAGGAACTGCACTTTCGCCCGGAACGGCCGGCAGGGGATAAGCGTAATTTCGGTCGACGGGTTTCTGGTGGAGAATTCCGTGATGCGCGACACGCTCGGGATGCCTCCGCAGGCCGGTATCGACTTCGAACCCAACTCTCCGGCGGAGGTTCTGAAAAACTGCGTGCTTAAGAACTGTTCTTTCGACAACAACGCGGGCAGCGGCGTGGAGATATATCTCGCCACTCTCAAGGCCAGCTCGCAGCCGATAGACATCAGGCTTGAGAACTGCAGGATGAACGGCAACAGAACATCGTTCGTCTATTCGCTCGGCAGCGCCAGTTCGGCATATCCCTACGACGACGGACGCGTGGTGCTCGACGGCTGCGAGATGGTGCGCGCGCGCAACCGGGCGGTCAGCGTGCGCCGCCATAAGTACGCGACCGGCGAGACGGTGTTCAGAAACTGCCGCATCGTCGACGCGTGCACGGTCGCCGCGACAAATGCGGAGGTGGTGGTCGGCGTCTCCGGCATGGATGGGGCGGGACCTGACGGCATCAGGTTTGAAAACCTCAAGATCCGCCAGCCGCACGCGCGCAAATGGCTTGAAATCAGAGGCGAGAGCGAATATATCGGAATGCCGACCGTCATCTCCGGAGAGGTTGAGGTCGAATCTCCGGCCGGGCGCGTCAAGGAGGTGTTCGACGCGGCGCGTTATGCCG
>JAFVZE010000170.1 GCA_017508315.1 Kiritimatiellia bacterium
ATTCCTGATCGAGCCGTCGCATTCGCTCGAAACCTTCGGCAATACGCTCGTAAACTACCATCTCATATCCGAAATCGCCGACCGTCCGAACAAGATACGCATCCGCGAAGGACGGCTGGAGGCGCATCAGCCGCTCGTCATCACGCCGAATTTCTCGCAGATTGAAACCGAGGGGTTCGGCGACGAGGCGAGGGCTTATCTCGAATTCTTGAAAGAGAACGAAAAGAATCTGCGCATCCTGCAGTACGGCTACCACTTGAAGAGCGACAATTTCTCCGAACAGATCGTGACCGACCGTCTTTCGTCCGTGACCGAGCGCGTCAAGGCCGAGGTGCTCGCCTCGAACGACAAATTCGCCGCCGTGGTGCAGAGCGTGGACGAGCCGTGGGACGTGGCGCTCGTGGAACTGTGGCTGCGCGAAGTGAACCGCAGCGCCCGGCACAACATCCGCGAACTCGACGAGCGCGGAGAACTTTTCAGGAAGGACTGACGCAAATGGAACGCAACACCAGGATCATCGCAATCGCCAACCAGAAGGGCGGCGTCGGCAAGACGACGACGGTCGTCAATCTCGCCGCCGCGCTCTCCGCCCGCCACCGCACGGTGCTGGTGGTGGACTTGGATCCCCAGGCGCACGCCACGCTCGGGCTCGGGCTTGAGAAACAGCAGGGCGTTTCGCTTTATCCTGTGCTGACCGGCGAAAAGGCTATCGCCGACGTCATTCAGCCGACCAAGTGGCCGAACCTCAACGTCATTCCTTCCGAAGTCGATCTCGCCGGCGCCGAACTTGAATTCGGGATGCGCGAAGACCGGCTGGAAATGATCCGCAGCGCCCTTGCGCCGGTCAAGGAGTCGGGTGCGTTCGATTACATCATTCTCGACTGTCCGCCGTCGCTCGGCGTGGTGATGACCAGTTCGCTCGTCGCCTCCGACGGTGTCCTCATCCCGATCCAGGCGGAATTTCTGGCGATGGACGGCCTGGCGCTCATAACCGGCTCCATCGACCGCATCCGCCGCAGCGTCAATCCCGATCTCGAATTGAACGGCATCGTCTTCACGATGGTCAATTCCGTCGCCCGTCTGACGCAGGACGTCGTCGCGGAGGTGCGCAACCATTTCGGGGAGAAGGTTTACGAATCCATGATTCCGCGCAACGTGCGCGTTTCCGAAGCGCCTTCGATGGGCGTGCCGGTCGTGTTCTTGGATCCGCGCTCCAAGGGAGCTGAATCCTATAAAGCTTTCGCTTGGGAATTCATGGCCAAGAACCCGACGCGCTTCAGCGCGCTCAAGGCTCCGGTGGGGACGGTGCAGGAGCCGGAGGCGCCGACCTCTGCGGAGGCAGAGCCTCCGGCCGCCGAATCTATCGCCGAACCCGCTAAGGAAACGGCGGCAGATGCCGCCGAAACCACGACTGCTTAAAGGGTGAAAGCGAGCGTAATAGTCCCGGCCTACAAGTGCGAGGAAACGCTTCCTCGCACGCTTCGTTCTCTTGAGGCGGCGGCAGAAGGTCTGGATGTTGAAATCATCGTCAGCGAAGATCCGGACGGCAACGGGCTCCCATGGGCTCGAAATCGCGGCATGGAAAGAGCTGCGGGCGAAGTTGTGTTTTTCTGCGATGCCGACGATACGGTTGAATCCGGTTTCTTCCGCCGTCCTTTGGAAGAGTTTGAACGGACGGGGGCCGATTTCTGCGTTTTTCAATACGCCCGTTCGCCGCTGAAGCGTGATTATTCGCTGGAAGGCAACGAACGCATCCGGGAAGCGTTTCTGCCGGCGTTCATGGGGCTTTCGTTTGATGATGTAAGACGCTGGAACGCCGGCGGAAACCTTTTCGAAAAACGTGAACCCGGCAGCGTCTGGCGTTTTGCCTACAAACGCGATCTCCTTGAGCGCAATGCTGTCAGATTTAACGAGAAGCTGCGGATATTCGAAGATGCGTCTTTTATTTGCGAGACCGCGCTTCACGCGGAAAAGGTTGTATGCATCCGGGAGAATCTTTACAACTACGCCGTAAATCCCAACGGCATTACCGCGACGGTGATGAACACCCGCCGTCACTGGGATTATAAACTTGACATCCTTGAAGAGCGTAAGCGGCTGGCGGAAGTCGGCGGAGAGGGGGTTTGGCGCTATTGCGAGGCGAGTTGCGTCTTTTCCGCGCTGGAAATGCTTGCCTTGTGGCGCCGGGCGGGGCTGAAGTTCGGCGAGTTCCGCCGCGATTTCGGACGGTATCTTTCCGACGGCGCCGTGCTGGACGCGCTTTCGAAGTTTCCGCTTTCGTTCAGGCATCCGCTGACGGCGGCGGCGGTGACAGCGCTTAGGGTATGGAGGGCTCTGCCGTGAAACTTTCCGTAGTCATAACCACACGCAACGAAGCGGAGAATATCGGCAACTGCATCATGGCGTTCGACCGCTTTCGCGATGACGTCGAGATTATCGTGGTCGACAATTCTTCGACCGACGGCACCAAAGACATAGCGGAAAAACTCGGAGCGAGAGTTTTCAATAAAGGCCCCGAACGGTGCGCCCAGCGCAATCTCGGCTGGAAGGAGGCTTCGGCGGGGTGGGTGCTTATACTTGATGCCGACATGATCGTGCCGGAGGCGCTTGTAGAAGAGATGTTCGCGGTGATCGACTCCGGCAGATCCGACGCCTGCTGGATTCCGGAAGCGCGTACCGGACGCGGGCTGCGTACCAGAGCGCGCAACTTCGAGCGCAGCTTCTACGACGGTACGCCGGTCGATGCGCTGAGACTTTTCCGCAAGTCGGTGCTGGAGGATGCGGGCGGTTACGATGAAAGTCTCATCGCCGGGGGTGAAGACTGGGATCTTGAC
>JAFVZE010000171.1 GCA_017508315.1 Kiritimatiellia bacterium
ATTCCTGATCGAGCCGTCGCATTCGCTCGAAACCTTCGGCAATACGCTCGTAAACTACCATCTCATATCCGAAATCGCCGACCGTCCGAACAAGATACGCATCCGCGAAGGACGGCTGGAGGCGCATCAGCCGCTCGTCATAACGCCGAATTTCTCGCAGATTGAAACCGAGGGGTTCGGCGACGAGGCGAGGGCTTATCTCGAATTCTTGAAAGAGAACGAGAAGAATCTGCGCATCCTGCAGTACGGCTACCACTTGAAGAGCGACAATTTCTCCGAACAGATCGTGACCGACCGTCTTTCGTCCGTGACCGAGCGCGTCAAGGCCGAGGTGCTCGCGTCGAACGACAAGTTCGCCGCGGTCGTCCAAAGCGTGGATGAGCCGTGGGACGTGGCGCTTGTGGAACTGTGGCTGCGGGAAGTCAACCGCAGCGCGCGGCACAACATCCGCGAACTCGACGAGCGCGGGGAACTTTTTAGGAAGGACTGACGCAAATGGAACGCAACACCAAGATCATCGCAATCGCCAACCAGAAGGGCGGCGTCGGCAAGACGACGACGGTTGTCAATCTCGCCGCGGCGCTCTCCGCCCGCCATCGCACGGTGCTCGTGGTGGATTTGGATCCGCAGGCGCACGCCACTCTCGGGCTCGGGCTCGAGAAGCGGCAGGGCGTTTCGCTTTATCCGGTGTTGACCGGCGAGAAGGCGATCGCCGACGTCATTCAGCCGACCAAGTGGCCGAACCTCAACGTCATACCTTCCGAAGTCGATCTCGCCGGCGCCGAACTTGAATTCGGGATGCGCGAAGACCGGCTGGAAATGATCCGCAGCGCCCTTGCGCCGGTCAAGGAGTCGGGTGCGTTCGATTACATCATTCTCGACTGCCCGCCGTCGCTCGGCGTGGTGATGACCAGTTCGCTCGTCGCCTCCGACGGCGTCCTCATTCCGATTCAGGCGGAATTTCTGGCGATGGACGGCCTGGCGCTCATCACCGGTTCCATCGAACGCATCCGCCGCAGTGTCAATCCCGATCTCGAATTGAACGGCATCGTCTTCACGATGGTCAATTCCGTCGCCCGTCTGACGCAGGACGTTGTCGCGGAAGTGCGCAATCATTTCGGGGAGAAGGTTTACGAATCCATGATTCCGCGCAACGTGCGCGTTTCCGAAGCGCCTTCGATGGGCGTGCCGGTCGTGTTCTTGGATCCGCGTTCCAAGGGAGCTGAATCCTATAAAGCTTTCGCGTGGGAATTCATGGCCAAGAACCCGACGCGCTTCAGCGCGCTCAAGGCTCCGGCGGAGACGGTGCAGGAGTCGGAGGCGCCGACCCCTGCGGAGGCAGAGCCTCCGGCCGCCGAACCTATCGCCGAACCCGCTACGGAAACGGCGGCCGCCGCCGCCGAAACCACGACGGCTTAAGGTGTGAAGGCGAGCGTGATAGTTCCGGCCCACAAGTGCGAGGAAACGCTTCCTCGCACGCTTCGTTCTCTCGAAGAGGCTGCTGAAGGGCTGGACGTGGAGATTATCGTGAGCGAAGATCCGGACGGCAAAGGATTGCCGTGGGCGCGTAACCGCGGGTTGGACCGTGCCCGCGGGGAGGCGGTTTTCTTTTGTGATGCCGACGATACCGTCTCCCCAGATTTCTTCCGCAAGCCGCTCGAGGAACTAGATCGTACCGGAGCGGATTTCTGCATTTTCCAATATGAACGCAACCCTCTGAAACGCGGGTACGCTCTCGAAGGCAATGAGCGTATTCGAGAGGTTTTTCTTCCTGCGTTTATGGGACTGTCGTTTGATGATGTCAGGCGGTGGAATCAGGGCGGCAGTCTTCTTGAGAAGCGCGAACCCGGCAGTGTCTGTCGTTTCGCGTTCAGGCGGGATCTTATCGAAAGTCACAATATACGTTTTGACGAGAAACTGCTTATCTTCGAGGATGCGTCTTTTATCTGCGAGACCGCACTTTACGCCGGTAAGACGGCGTGTATCGCCGAAAATCTCTATAATTACGCCGTCAATCCCGACGGCATCACCGCTACGGTCATGAATACCCGTCGTCATTGGGACTACAAGCTGGAAATTCTTGGAGAACGCCGGCGGATTGCCGCCGCAGGCGGTGGCGGGGTATGGAGATTCTGTGAGGCGAGCTGCGTCTTTTCCGCGCTGGAAATGCTTACCTTGTGGCGTCGGGCGGGGCTCAAGTTCGGCGAGTTCCGCCGCGATCTCGGCCGGTATCTTTCCGAGCCCGTCGTGCGCGACGCGCTTGCGAAGTTTCCGCTTTCCGTCCGGCATCCGCTCACTGCGGCGGCGGTGACGGCGCTTAGGGTATGGAGGGCTCTGCCGTGAAACTTTCCGTAGTCATAACCACACGCAACGAAGCGGAGAATATCGGCAACTGCATCAGGGCGTTCGACCGCTTTCGCGATGACGTCGAGATTATAGTGGTCGACAATTCTTCGACCGATGACACCAAAGACATAGCGAAAAAACTTGGAGCGAGAGTTTTCAATAAAGGCCCCGAACGGTGCGCCCAGCGCAATCTCGGCTGGAAGGAGGCTTCGGCGGAGTGGGTGCTGATTCTCGACGCCGACATGATCGTGCCGGAGGCGCTTGTAGAAGAGATGTTCGCGGTGATCGACTCCGGCAGATCCGACGCCTGCTGGATTCCGGAAGTGCGCACCGGACGCGGGCTGCGCACCAGAGCGCGCAACTTCGAGCGCAGCTTCTACGACGGTACGCCGGTCGATGCGCTGAGACTTTTCCGCAAGTCGGTGCTGGAGGATGCGGGCGGTTACGATGAAAGTCTCATCGCCGGGGGTGAAGACTGGGATCTTGAC
>JAFVZE010000172.1 GCA_017508315.1 Kiritimatiellia bacterium
ACCGTGCCGAAACGGCAGCATAGGCGCGCTCCGAGACAATCCTCATCCGTTCGTCCGCGGCTGAAAGAACCATCACGCGGTAGTTCTCGCCGCCGGGAGCGACCTTGACGACGGCATGCCCGGCAAAAGGCACAACCGAAGACATGAAAGCGCGATCCCGGTAGAGCCTGCGTTTTTCCCCGGGGAAGCATCCGAAATAAATGTCCCGCTCGCCGGGATAGAGTTCACGCGAAGCCATTATCGACAGGTTGCGGTCATCGATCTGGTTGGGACTCCAGCTGCTGCTCAAAATGACGCGCGGACGCACCGCCCTGACGAACGGCGCCTGCATAGCGGCCCGGAAAGAATGATGATTCGCTTTGCAGACGTCGACAGGCCCCGTGACTCTGCCGACAAGACCTTCGTAGCAGTATTCGGTGCCGTCCGCGGCGGTAAACGTCTTTTCAAGATCGCCGCCGGAATAATACGTGAAATTCCCGTAGCGGATGCGGACAGCCGCGGAAAGCATGTTCTCCTCCAGCCGTTTCGCGCCCGTCGCTTTGACGTGCTCTGCGGCGCAGTCGCGCACTCCGTCTTTCCCGTCCCAGACGACGCCGTTGGCGGCGATGTTGCGCACCTCGAAATCCGAGGAGTACCGCCCCTCGCCGTCGTGGAGAAGTTTTATCTGGTCGTTGCGCCCGACGGTAAACTCGCATTCCCGCAGACCGTTGCCGCGCGCTCCGTCAAGCCAAGCCATCACCTTTTCATAATCGCCTTCGGAGGCATCGGTCGAATAGTTGCGCCGGCGAGGAAACTGGTGGTCGAAAAAGCGGCCGAAACGGAAACGCTCCGCCAGAAACGGAAATTCGCTTATGTGATCGGAATGCCAGTGCGAAGCCATGACATAATCGATATCTTTCTTTTCGATCAGCCTGGCGATATACCTGGCGACCCACTCCCCGCCGCGTCTGGAGCCGTCCGGACACGGAGGAATGGCCGCTACGTAGTCCGGCCTGCGTTTCGCTTCGTGGCCGCAGTCGAGCAGCATCGTCGTGCCGTCGGGAAATATGAAAAAAGTCTGCTCTCCGGTTCCGGTATGGATGAGATGAATATCAAACTCGCCCGGTTTCCAGCCCGGATACTTTCTCCCCGGCGTCCCGTCCGCCAAAGCCCTTCCTGCGGCCATTCCCGCGAAGGCGGCCAGCGAAGTCGATATAAAACCTCTGCGAGTCATGTCTTTTCCTCCAGTAAAAATTCATTTCGCCTTGAAGTCATAGAAGAAATTGCGGCCTTCGCAGGCGATTACGCCGGCCCTGAACGTGTCGGGGATGCGCTCGTCGGAGTGCAGCAGGGAGAAACCGCCGCACGTTACCGCCATCTCCTTGAAGCCCTTGGCGTTCCGCCAGACTTTCACCTTGAGATCGTATTTGACGTTCGCCTTGTAATACGACTGCGGCGGAAGCTCCAGCGCGGCGGCCTTGTACCATTTCTGCACGCCGCCTTCGAAATAGTGGTACCAGAGATTTATGCCGCGGTCGTAGAGGCAGACCTCCCAATGGTCGCGGAATTCCGCCGCCCCGCACGCGCTCTTCCCCATCTCGGGGGCGATCACGACGATCGGCGCCATCCGGTAGTCGAACATCACGGTCGAAGAAACCGTCGTTCCCAGCGGAAAGACATTTTTGTGCATCAGCGCCGCGTAGACGTCGGAATGGTGTTTCCTGTAGATCTGTTCGCCGGGGAGATCCGGGCAGCGGTTGACGATGCATCCGTCAAGCTGGTCGAATTCCCCGAGATAATCCCAGCGCCAGCTCTTGGCCGGAACGAAGTCGGCGGCGTTCCATCCGCCGCGGGCGAAAGAAACCTCGACCGGCGAGGTTTCCGGTTTTTCCCTGACAAGCGCGATCGAGCGGACCGCCGGATATTCGGCGCCCTTCTTGCCGATGGTCACGCTGCGCCAGCCGTCCTCCGTCTTCTCGACCATGGAATATTCCCGCGCGCCCGACGGATCGAGCGCGACTTCGATCTTCGCCCCGGGAATATCGCGGAACTTCACCGTCACCGTGCCGTTCGGGAACACGGGATTGCCGCAGCGGCGCATTATCCTCCCGCCGACCGTTTCCGCGTGCGCGCCGTGCATCGCCCGCAAAACCCGCCCGTCGTCGTAAATGCCGCCGACGACGACGAAATCGGCGACCTCGCCCCGCGCGGACAGTTCCCTGCGGATCTTCCGCTCGGCGCGATACTCTTCGAGCAGCGCCCTGCAGGCATGCCTCAGACCGATGTGGTATACGCGGTCGTAATTGGAGCCGCAGACGTTGAAGTAGGAACCCGCCCCCGTATAATCGTCGTCGACGTCGGTCATGCGGGACTCGATCTTTTTCACCGCCTCCGTCACCGCCGCCTCCAGCCGCCACGGACGGTCGAGCTGCGCGGCCATATCCTCGAAATAGGCGACCACGCATCCGGTGAACGCCTCAAGCACCTCGCCGGCCGTAACCGCGACCGACCAGGCCCGCTCGATGCGCTCATATTCTTTTGCGGGAAGATCCCCCTTGAGCGAACGGACCTTCGCGAGTCCCGCGCGGGTAGCCGCCAGCCCCCTCGCCTTTTCCTCGAGAATCTGCCGGTGGGACGGCGCCTTCTGCCAATGCAGGATGCTCCAGCTCCCCGCGCCCATGGAAAGATCCGCGCCTTCCCGATAGACTCCGAAAATGCCGCAGGCCTTCAGAATCTTCATGTTCGGCTTCAGCGGGAAAGAGTGGAACACCAGATTGGACGCGACGTAATGGATGTCGCGCACCATCGCAAGTTCGGTCTTTTCGAGCGCGGCCATCTCCGAAGCCGCCCTGCCGTAATGCTTCGCCGCGTATTCGCCGTAGATCATATCGGCGGTGGCGCCGGGATCGCGGATGAAGCGCATGTAGGCGTAGAGGTTGATCTCGTGAGCGGAATCGAAAATGGAATTGCCGACGCGGTCGATTCTGATGGTGTAACGGTCTACATCCTCCTCGCGCGCGCTTTCGACATATTCGCGGATCCGTTCCACCTGCGCGGCGGGAAGATAGCCGGCGCCGAGATACTCGCCGAGCGCATCGCATTCCGCGCCGAGCGTCAGCGGCGGATTTTTCTTAAGAAAAGGATTCTTCGGCAGCCACGGCACGAAATCGGCTTCGGTCACTTTCGTTTCGATCTCGAAGGCGTGATCCTTCGCCGCGGCCACGGCTCCGGCGATGATGTCCTCGTAATCCTTGCGGATCGAACCGAACGAACGCAGGATGAAGCGCTTGCCGCGCTTGGCGTGCTCCTCCGCGAAAATGCGCACCAGCGCCTCCACCACTTTCGCCGGCGGATAACGCTCGGGCTTTGAATTGTGGATCACCGAAAAATCGGCCTCGGTGAGCGTGAGCACGATGCCGTCAAGAGCCGGCACGTACCTGAAGGCTTCGCCGATCTTGAACCGCAGATAATCCTGATACGTCTTCCCGAGCAGATCGAACTCGCCGTCCTCGTCCAGAAGCCCCGGAAGATCCTCAAGCAGTCCATCGGGGATGAAAATCTCGCGATGCCAGTAATAAAGCGGCTTGCCGACCGAATGGGCGATGTCGACGACGGCGTTGAGCTCCCGCCGGGCTTTCTCCACCGCCGAAGGATCCACTTTCGAATGCGACTTCGCATAAGGCTCGAGCATCGAAAGCCCGTTGATGCCTCCGTACGGAGAATGGCAGTCGCCGCAGACCTCGAAGGAATCCACGCCGCCGTATTCGACCGATTTCGCCGCCACGCGCCTCATATATCCGACGTCTATGCCCGTCGGATGCATGATCGACCAGGAAATCTCCGACTTCGGCGCGGAACTTGCGGCGGCGGCGACCAGCATCGCCGCCGGCAGAAGAATGTTTTTCATGCCCACCTTATCCTTTCCTACTTCACTTCGCGGTATCTGGCGAGCGCCGCCTGAAACGCGGGGGTATCGCAATATCCGCAAGGTTTGAACTCGGGGCAGAAGCCGCGATACACACATTCCGGCACGCAACATTCGCCGACTTCCGGCTCGTATTTTGAAATTTCGTCCACCACGAGCTTCCACGCCGCGCGGGTTTCCGGCGAAGCCTGCGAGCAGAGCCGGCGGCGGGAAATGAACATGACCGACTGCGCGTTGGCGAAACATTCGTGCATCACCGGCGCGTCCTGTCGCGCCCCGGTGCGGTCTTCGCCGGTGCGGTCGGTGCGCTGGGTGGAGACGAAATGCTCGATGCCGAATTTATGCCGGACGAAATGCACCGACACCCAATAGGGGAGATCAAGCCATTTCCAGTTGAAGCAGAGTTTGCGGATCGGCGAATGTTCGGAAAGAAGTATCCGTTTTTTCCATCTGGACGACGGCTCTTTGGTACCTTCCTCCTGACGGATCGTGGTCCTTGCGGCATCAGCCACTTCGCGCCATGTGCCGTTGACCTTCATGAATTTTACCGAAGCCATCTTCACCTCCCGCTCTGCCGCTCCTGACGGCGTCTGTGTTTTCATCCTTTACGCGTCATATCACTCGTAGCGGCGGAAATATTTTGCGAGCATTTCCCCGAAACGGGTTTCCAGCCAGGGCGTCACGCCCCAGTAATCGCGCAGATTGAGATATTCCCCGACCGGCCCGGGCTGGCCGGGTTTCACGCCGTATTCGCACTTGAGAAGAATGTTGCGGGCCGTCGCTTCGCTGGAAACGAACTCCACGACCTGGGTCTTGAACCCGAGAATGCGCATTATCATCGCGCGGAACGAATCGGTGAGAATGTCGCAGAGCCTTTCGCGCAGAATCGACTGGCGCAGAAGCCCGGAGAAATCGCGCCTGTCGGCGAGCGACTTGTGGAGTTCATGCTGGCAGCACGGCGCCGAAAGGATGAAACGCGCCTTCCATTCGACGCCCTTGGCGAGCGCCTCGTCGGTCGCCGTATCGCAGGCATGGAGAGAAACGACCATGTCCACCCTGCCGAAGCCGGAGGAATCGGCGCTTTCCAGATCCGACTCGACGAATTCAAGAGCTTCGGCGTCCATCACCGAGGAAACCTTGCGCGCGGCGGCCACTACGTCGGCGCGGCGGTCGATGCCGATCACGCGCACCTCGGGAAACGACAGCGAATGCAGGAGATAGAAGTAGAGGCACGCCGTCAGATAAGCCTTGCCGCACCCGCAGTCGACGACCGTGAACGGACGGTCCTGCGGCGGCTCGAACCCCGAAAGCGTCTCCTTGACCACCTTCAGGAATTCGTTGACCTGATCGTACTTGCCGCGCATCCCTGTTTTAATGCGCCCTTCTCCGTCGGCTATGCCCACCGCCTTGAGAAGAGCCGTAGAATCGAAGCTCGTCAGCGGCAGCTTTTTGACGCGGTCGTGCGGCTGCACCAGCGCCACGCGGTCCATCTCCGCCGAGCGCGAAACCTGAATCCGCCCCTTGCGGGTGACCCGCAGATGCAGATCGCCTTTGGCGGTCATCAGGTGCAGGTCGCGCGCGCCGCGCTGGGCGATGATCTCTTCAAGTCCCTGCGCGGCGGCGTTCACGGCGAGGTTCTTGACCTGCACGTGGCCGTCGTCGTTCATCTCCGCCTGAAACTTGCGCTCGCCGCCGATTTCCACGGGGCGCATCGAGATTTTGAACTGCCTGCCGTTGCGCCGCACGCTCTGCACAAGCTTCATGAAGCCCTCGCCCAGCACCCGGGCGCGGATTTCCTCTTTCAGTTTTTCAGGCAGTTCGAACTTATCCATGGCGGCGCATCTGGCGGGTCTGGGGAGGGTCGATCACTTCGGGAACGAGAACTTCCGTCTTCTTCGCGCTCGAGCGACGGATGAGCCACATCTGCACGATTGAGAGAATCTGCGACACCGTCCAGTAGAGGCTCAGCGCCGACGGGAAGGAATAGAACATGAAGAGCATCATTATCGGCATGAAGACGATCATCATCTTCTGCTGCGCCTTGTCGCCGGTCGAAGGCGTGAGCGCAGACTGAAGCGCCATCGTCGCGGCCATGAAGATCGGCAGAATGTTGAGTCCGCCGAACGGGAACCAGCTCGCGAAAAGACCCTCCGGCTCGGAAAGGTCGCCGATCCACAGAAACGGGGCGTATCTCAACTCGACCGCGCTGCGCAGGACGTTGAAAAGCGCGATGAAAACGGGGATCTGCACGAGCATCGGCAGACACGAGCTCATCGGGTTGACTTTCTCGTTACGGTAGAGCGCCCAGGTCTCCTGCTGCAGACGCTGCGGATTGTCCTTGAACTCGGACTGAATCGCCTTGAGCTTGGGCTGGAGCTCCTGCATCTTCTTCATCCCCACCGTCGACTTGTGCGTGAGCGGCCAGAAGATGATGCGCACGAGTACGGTCAAAAGAATGATGGCGATGCCGTAGCCGGGCAGACAGTCGTTGAACAGCCCGAGCAGCCACACCACGCCGTAGCAGATCCAGCGCCACATGCCGAACTCCATCACGTCCTTCATTCCGAGCTTCCACAGAACCGACTGCTTCTTCGGCCCCACGTAGAAAACGCTCCGGCGTTCGGCTCCGAGCGAAGCGAAGCGCACTTTAGCCGAGATCGACTCGGGGCGGTAGTCGGAAGAACGCATATCCCTCGCGACCACCGTATCGAAACCGGTGTTGGCGTCGGTCGAGGAAACGAGCGCCGCGGTGAAGAAGCGGTTCTTGAGCGCGATCCACTTCTGCGCTCCGGCACAGGCGACGTCCACCGTCCACGGCATCCCCGCCGCGCTCGACGAGCCGCTGCATCCGCCCATCCCGCCGACGAGATAGGCCTTTAGCGGAGAATCGCCCTCGCAGTGGTGGACGACCTTGCCGCCGTCCGGTCCGAGCGTCCAGCTGTCGACGGAAAGCTGATCGTTCTTGCCGGAACCCATCGCGACGGCACCGAGCGAAAGCGTATTGGCAAGAGGGCCCGGACGGCTGAACTTCTCTTCGTAGACGATTTGGTAATCCTTCTCCAACGTCACCCTGCGCACGGCGTCGGCATTGGCGAACACGACGCAGTTGGACCCGAGTTCGCGCACCTCGTAGACGGCGTTTTCCGCCGCCGCGCCGCCGATGGCGCCCAGCGGCGAAGACGAAAAATCGAACTCGAGAGCTGGATTCGATCCGGATATCTCGCCGCGGTCGCGGGGATATTCCCTGAGCGTCGCCTTTTTCACCACTCCGCCCCGGGTGGAAAGCTCTATCTTCAACTGCGAATTCTCGAGAACCAGAATTTTCTCGGAAACTGACGGATCGGCAGGTTTTGCGGGAACGCTTTCGACCGCCGCCGGTTTCGGCGCTTCTGCAGGCTTCTCCACCGTCGCCGCCGGAGCGTCGGTCGCGGCTGGCGCCGCGGAGGCGGCCGCTTCCCTGCGTTTGCCGGATTCCGTGAATATGTACCCGGCGAGCAGCGCCGCGAGCACGAAACAGATCAGTTTTTCAGTCTTGTTCATTTTGTTCCACTTTCAACTTTCAAATTCGACGCGCCACTTCCCTTTCGGAGGAACCGGATCGTATCCGTGCTTTCCGAACGGATGGCATCTTAAGATTCGCCACGCCCCAAGCAGAAACCCCTTGAACGCCCCATGCACCGTCAAAGCCTCTATCATGTAATTCGAGCAGCTCGGATGAAACCGGCAGGCACCCCCCATCATCGGCGAAAGCGCGATCTGGTAGCCGCGCACAAGCATCACGAGCACTTGCCGCACATCCACCTCATTTCGCGCATCACATCTTCCGTTTTCTTCCCGCCGATGCCGCTGCGGGCGATGAATATCCACTCGGTATTGGCCGGCATCGCGCCTTCCTTCACCAGAAGCCGGAACGCCTCGCGCATCAGACGCTTGGCCCGGTTGCGGTCGACCGCATCGTGAAAACTCTTCTTTGAAACGACAACGCCGGCCATTCGGTCGGCGTCGGGTGACTGCAGATGCCACGCGACAAGGAGACGTCCCTTCACGGAACGTCCCCGGTCGAAGACACGCTTGTACTTCGAGCCGGGGAGTCGAGTGGACATAAGCCCTGTCCTCAGACCTGGGTCAGACGCTTGCGTCCCTTGGCCCTGCGGGCTGCGAGAACCTTACGACCACCCTTGGTCGCCCTGCGTGCGCGATAGCCGATTTTTCTTTTGCGCTTGATTTTCGACGGCTGCCATGTCATCTTCATGATTTTTCTTCCTTTCAACTGAAAATTGAGCGCTTATTATATCACAAAAACCCGTCTATGCGCAACTGAGCATTGACGCCACAGGGAAGTTGTGCAATTAAAAAAGCGGACAAGGGTGTTTTCAGGCTCTCGGATGGGATGAAAAATACGCGTCTTTCAGCCGCTCGACCGAAACATGGGTGTATATCTGGGTGGTCGAGAGCGAAGAGTGTCCAAGCATCTCCTGGACAGAGCGCAGATCGGCGCCGGCGTCGAGAAGATGCGTGGCGAACGAGTGACGCAACTTGTGCGGCGAAAGATCGACCGGCAGTCCGGCTTCTGCGAGATAACGCTTCATTCTGCGTTCGACAAAGCGCGGCGATATCCGGTCGCGACGGTCCGAGAGAAACGCCGCCGCCGAATCATGACTGAGCAGCATGTTTTCCGATCCGATGAAACCGTGCAGTTCCTTCATCGCCGACAGCGCCATCTTCCCGAGAATCACCAGCCGGTCCTTGTCCCCTTTGCCTTTCACTATCAGACAGCCGCGGCTGAAATCGACATCCCCCCACTTGACCGCGACAAGCTCGCTTATGCGACATCCTGTGGAATAGAGAAACTCGAAAACCGCGATGTCCCGCAACGCCGGATACCTGTCGCCGCGGCACTCCCTGAGCGCGTTGTACGGCATTTTGAGAAACCGCCTAACCTCCGCCGCCGAAAGCGTCTTCGGCAGCACCTTGGCTTTTCGCGGACCCCTCAACGCCGCGAACGGATTGGAAACCACCGCGCCATTCTGCTGAAGATGGTGGAAAAACGCTCTCGCGGAGGCGATTTTGCGCCGCACCGTGGCCGCGCTTGCCCCGGCCTTGGTGAAGGAGACCACGAAAATCCGGGCGTCATTGCCGCTGAATGTTTTCCAGTCGAAAGGAGGCCTCGCGTTTTCTCCCCACTTCGATGCGGCAAGCTGCCTTAAATCGCCGAGATACCCGTCGCAGGTATGCCGCGAGGCATTGTCCGCCCCGAGCAGACGCCCGCAGAAACCCGCGATCCGCGCATCCTCCGCCGCAAACCTATTCGGCCGCGGAACCATCGATCACTTCCGCCGACTTTTCCGTCGATGACGGGATGTTCTTAAGTCCGAGATCCGCGGTCTTCGCATCGAAATCGGGAATCTTGTCGCGGTAGGCGACCGCAACGCGCTTGAGCGCCATTATCTGCCGGGAAGAAAGCGTGCTGCGCCTCGCATACTGATCGGCCAGCGATTTCACGAAGTTCTTGTCGTCGTAAACCTTCTTGCCCTTCCTGCTCTTGGGACGCCACTCCGTCACCGTCTCCATCAGTTTGAGGATGGCGGGAATAGCCGGATCCACCGGCTCGGAATTGAAACCTTCCGGAACGAATTCGCTCAATTTCGCCCGGACCTCGGCGGCATCGTCAAGCGCTCCGGCGTTCTCGCCGACCGCCCGCGCGAGAATCTGAAACTGCTTCGGGGACAGACCCTTGCCCCGGTCGACCTGTTCGCGCAAGGATTTGAGAAACGGATTTTTCATCATGCCGCCGATTCTGTCGACCGTCTGAAAGCAGTATTTCACAAGCTCCGCATCGGCCCGCTTGACCGTGGCCGCCCCCGCCCCCAGACCGGCGTCCTTGAGTTTCGCCTCGGCGCCGGGAATCTGATCGGCGTACATCAGAACCATCCGCACGAGGAATTCGAGCTGCCGCGCGGAAAGCGGTCTGGAAGAACCGGCCTGCTCCTTCACGCTCTCGACGAAAGCCTTGTCGTCATAGACCCGCTTGCCGATTTTCTTGGCGGGCTTCCACTCCGAAACCTGCTCAAGCAGCGCAAAAACGACATCAAACTTCGCGCGGTCCGGCGGCGGTTCGGCGCTGTCCTTTATCTCTTTGAGGAACTTGGCGTAGAAATCGCTGAGCATCGCGTTCATCGGCTCGCCCTGCTCCTCGACCTTGTCGAGTTCGGCCTCCATTTCGGCCGTGTAGCCGACATTGAAAAGCGAATCCATTTTCTTCACGAGCCAATCGCAGACGAGTTTGCCGCGCTCGAGCGGCACGAGCTTCTTCTTCTCGGTCTTGGCGTATTCGCGCATCTTGAGCGTCTCGATCGTGGCGGCGTACGTGGAAGGACGCCCGACGCCGTTCTCTTCGAGCGCCTTGATGAGCGACGCCTCGGAATAATGGGACGGCCCCTTGGTGAGTTTCTCATCGGCGATCCACCTTACGGCGTCGAGCCGGTCGCCGACTT
The DNA here is from genome assembly GCA_017508315.1 of Kiritimatiellia bacterium. Taxonomy (GTDB): domain Bacteria; phylum Verrucomicrobiota; class Kiritimatiellia; order RFP12; family UBA1067; genus UBA1067. The sequence continues at coordinate 10,399 of JAFVZE010000172.1, forward strand.
TCACGTCCGGCAGCTTTGCGACCTCGTCGGAATCCTCGTCACCTTCCTCCTCCGAGCGCTTTTTGGGAAGCGAAAGCTTCATCACCTTGAGGAAGCCCTCGAAATCTATTTCGGTGGCGGAAGCCGTGAAAAGATATTTGTGCGCGAGCGCCGGTTTGCGCGCCTCGATGCACAGCGTCTTGACCGTCGTCTTCGCCGAAGACATCTGCGAAGCGACAAAGCGCCGCCAGACGAGATCGTAGAGCTTGAGCTCGGCCGCCTCCATCGACGACGCGAGCTTCGGCGTCAGCGATATGTCGGTGGGACGGATGGCCTCGTGCGCCTCCTGGGCGGACGATTTGGATTTGTAGAAATTGGGTTTTTCGGGATAGAACTCCGCGCCGTAATTCGCGACGATGAAATCCTTCGCCGTGGAACGGGCCTGTTCGGAAACGTTCACCGAATCTGAACGCATATAGGTTATGAAACCTTTTTCGTAGAGGCTTTGGGCGACTTTCATGGTCTTGCCCGGCGACATCCCGAGCACCGAGGATGCGGCCTGCTGCATCGTGGAAGTCGTGAACGGCGGCAGCGCACGGCGTATCTTCGCCTGCGATTTGAGATCGGTCGCCTCCAGCTCCGCCCCCGCGAGATCGAGCAGAATGTTGTTGGCCGCCTCTTTCTCGCGCACATCGGGCTTCTCGCCGTCGAAACGCGAAAGTTTGGCGACGAATTTGAGACTGTCGCCTTTCTTGCAGGCCTCGACGCCCAGAAGGTAGTACGCCTCCGGTTTGAAGGCATCTATTTCGCGCTGACGCTCCACCAACAGCCGCAGCGCGACCGACTGCACGCGGCCTGCGGACAGCGAACGGTTGTTCGGACAGTTGACGTTCTTCCAGAGAAGCGGCGAAACCTTGTAGCCGACCAGCCGGTCGAGGATGCGCCGCGCCTGCTGGGCGTCGACGCGCGCCATGTTGATTTCACCGGGCTCTGAAACCGCCTTGAGCACCGCCGACTTCGTAATTTCGTTGTAGGTCACCCGGTAAAACGGCTTGTCTCCGGCGACAGGGGCGAGAACTTCGCGCAGATGCCAGGCGATCGCCTCCCCCTCGCGGTCGGGATCGCTCGCCAGCAGAACTTCATCGGCGGTCTTAACGGCGGCTTTAAGCTCGCTCACCACCTTTGCCTTGCCGTCGGACACCTCGTACACCGGCGTGAACGTCCAGCGCCCCGGACCGTCCTCGGCGATCTTTATGGCGCCGTTTTCCTTGGGAAGGTCCCGGATATGGCCGACACTCGACTTGACGATGAAATCGCCGCCGAGATATTTGCCGATTGTCTTGGCTTTGGCGGGTGATTCGACGATCAGCAGTTTTTTGGCCATGCCCTATCCTCCAGTCCTGCGCCAGATCAGCTGAAATCGCCCATGGCGCGAAGCTTCCCGTACCGCTTCGCGACCAGCTCGTCGACGTCGATCTTTTTAAGTCCCTTCAACGCCGCGAGAACCGCCTTTTTCACGTTTTCGCACGCGGCGCGATGGTCGTTCTGCGCTCCGCCCTTCGGTTCCTTGACGATGACATCGACGGCGTTGAGCCTCTTCAGATCGGCAGCGGTTATCTTCAGCGCTTCGGCGGCCTCGGGAGCCTTGGTGCCGTCCCGCCAGAGAATCCCGGCGCAACCTTCCGGCGAAATGACCGAATAGACGGCGTTTTCCATCATGAGCACCCTGTCTCCCACGGCGATCGCCAACGCCCCTCCGGAGCCGCCCTCGCCGGTGATGACCACCACGATCGGAGTCCTGAGAAGCGCGAACACCTCCAGCGATTTGGCTATCGCCTCGGCCTGTCCGCGGGCTTCCGCGGTGTCTCCGGGATACGCTCCCGGCGTATCGACGAACGTGACGACGGGATTGCCGAATTTCTCGGCGAGTTTCGCCAGCCGCATCGCCTTGCGGTAGCCGTCGGGATTGACCATGCCGAAGTTGGCGGCGAGATTCTCCTCCACGTTGGCACCTTTGTGGTGGCCGAGCACGAGCACCTTCTCGTCCCCGATGGTGGCGAATCCGCCGATGAGCGCCCGGTCGTCGCTGACGAGCCGGTCGCCGCGCAGCTCCTCGAAATCGGAGCAGATATTGCCGATGAAATCCCAGATATGCGGACGCTTCGGATCTCTCGCGAGCTTCACGCAGTCCATTGCCGTTTTCTTCGCCATCTTCAGAACCCCCAGTAGTTGAGCATCTTGGAAATAAACTTCTTCAGCTCGCCGCGCTGAACTATCCTGTCTACAAACCCGTGCTTCTCCAGATATTCCGCCGACTGGAAATCATCGGGCAGTTTCTGATGGATCGTGTTCTCGATGACGCGCCGTCCCGCGAAACCGATCAGGGCCTTGGGCTCGGAAATGTTGATGTCGCCGAGCATGGCGTACGAGGCCGAAACTCCGCCGGTGGTGGGATCGGTGAGGACCGATATGTACGGCAGCCCCGCCTCCTTGAGCCGGCCGATGGCCGCGGACGTCTTGGCCATCTGCATGAGCGAAAGGATACCTTCGTGCATACGCGCACCGCCGGAAGCGCTGAACAGCACCAGAGGCCGGCGCTCGGCGAGCGCCTGTTCGCAGGCCCTGACGATCCGCTCGCCGGTGCCGGTGCCGAGACTGCCGCCCATAAAGGCGAAATCCATGACTCCGAGCATCACCGGATGCGAATCAATCTCGCACGTCCCCATCACGATGGACTCCGTCTCGCCGGTTTTGGCGATGGCCGCCTCAACCTTGTCGACATAGGAGCCGGTCGCGTCGCGGAATTCAAGATGGTCGGAATACGACACGCAGCGGAACAGTTCGTTGAACGACCCCTCGTCTGCGATCTGCGCGATGCGCTCGCGCGCGGCGAGCCTGCCGTGGTAGTTGCACTTCGGGCAGATGGCGCCGTTCTTTTTCCAGCGCGTCTTTTCAAAGTGGCTCTTGCACTTCGGACAGACCGCCCACAGCTCCTTCGCCGCCGGTATTCTGACCTTTTCCCCTTTTTCGAACCAACCCATGGAGAACTCCTCCCCTTGTTTGCGTTTAAGACTTCGCCTCAGAACGGCATGAACACGACGCCGTAGATGCTCGCCGGCCTGCCGCCGAGCGCCCGGAGCGAATGCTTAGCGACCGAATTGTAATAGGCCGTGTCGCCGGGCTTGAGCACGAAGCGGTCGTTGCCGTAGGCAAGTTCGACCTCCCCGGCGAGACAGATTATAAGCTCTTCGCCCTCGTGGGAAGAGGCGGCCTCCACGCCGTCGGCCGAGAACTCGATACGGAAAGGATCCATATGACGGTCGGGTTTGCCGAGCGCCAGCGAATGAGATGCGTAGCCGAGCGTGTTGGTTCCCGCCTTGGAAACCTGCGCCGATTCGAGATCCTCGGCACGGGTGATGATCGGATCCGGCTTGAACTGATCGTCCATGAAAGTGCCCAGCCGTTGTCCGAGCGACCTTGAAATCTTGGTCAAGACCCCGAGCGCAGGCATTACCTCGCCCTTTTCAATCGCGTTCACGACCTTTTCGTCGATGCCGCTCTTCTGAGCGAGATCGTAAACGCTCATATCCAGTTTTTCGCGATAAGTCTGAATGCGCTTACCGACGCTTTGTTCTTTAGCCATATGCCGTCCTCTCATTTAGAAGACGGTATTATAGCAAAATATTCAGCATCTCCGCTACGACTTTGCCGCTTTTCAAAAGCGATTGCACCGAAATCTTGTCCATGGTATCGGCATCGGTATGCCAGTAGGAATTGGCAGGTCCATATGAAAAATCGATCATTCCTATCGCCTTGAAGCCTTTTTCGAGAAAAGGCGCGTGATCATCCTTGACCTGTTCGTCCCAAAGCGAAACAAGCCCGGGATAGCCGGCGCGACGGGCGGCATGAACCGCTATTTTGGCCAAAGCGGGAGAGCCGTTCGAAGGAACTTTGATCGCAAGATCACGGTCTCCGAGCATGTCGAGACAGATCACCGCCTGCACCTGCATTCCCTTGGACGACACGTATTCGACCGCCCTTTTGGCCCCCCAAAGACCGTCGTTCTCCCCATACTCCTCCATGCACTCCTCTCCGTCCGTCCAGACGAGGAGCAGATTCCCTTTCGGTGTTCGCCATCCGGAAAGCGCATTTGCCATTCCCACCAGCAATCCGGAAGTGGAAGCGCCGTCGTTGGCGCCCGGACACCTGATCCCCGGTTTGGTATCGTAATGCGAAAGCAGAATCACCCAGCGCGCATCCTTGTCCCCAGAACAGAATTCAGCGTAGAGATTGATGAAACTTTTCTCGCCGCGCGGAGTTTTCACCCTGAAAACATCTCTGCGGACATCGGCTCCGGCGGCGCTTGCGGCATCGAGAATGCAGTTCGACGCAAGACGTCCCCGGATAGTCCCGGCGTCACGCGGCGTGAATTCCTCCACCAGAGTCCTCGCCGTACTGAACGCCATATCCGCATCCGCCTGCGAAAAAACAAGACCGGCCGCAAAAAAGAGCGAAGAAAACATCAATCGACCTCGACGCCTATCATTTTGATGATACGGTCCAAATCGTCATTGTTGAAGAAATCGATTTCAACCATACCCTTGGTATGCTTTCCGTTGGCGTGGGTGACGCCGCTGGTTATGCGCACCGCACATCCGAGATGGCGCTTCATCTTCTCCGAAAGATTGCGCACGTAATTTTCCGGCAGATCCGGCTGCCCCTTCGGCTTCGCCGCCACCGGTTCGCGCATGCGCGCGACTTTCTTCTCGAGCGCCCTTACCGTCAGCTGCTCGTTGACGCAGTCGCGGGCCAGCAGAATCCGCTCTTTCTCGTCGTCCACGGACAGCAGAACCTTGGCGTGTCCGACTGAAAGCGCGAGATTGGCAACCAGCATGCGAACTCATCGGGAAGTTCCAGAAGCCGCGTGGCGTTGGCCACCGTCGCCCGGCCCTTTCCGACCCATTCGGCGACCTCCTGCTGCGTGAGGTTGAATTTTTCCTGCAAAGTACGGTAGGAAACGGCCTCTTCAATCGGGTTGAGATCTTCGCGCTGGAGGTTCTCCGTGGTCGTCATCGCCGCGGCGGTGAGATCGTCCACCTCCACGAAAGTTACGCGGATTTTCTCCCATCCCGCAAGCTGTGCCGCGCGAAGACGGCGCTCTCCCGAAATAAGCTCGTATTTTCCGGCCTGATTCCTGCGGACCGTCGGAGGATGCACAAGCCCGCTTTTCAGCAATGAATCGGCAAGCTCGCGCAGTTCTTCCTCGGCGAAATCCCGGCGCGGCTGATACGGCGAACGCTCTATATCCATTATTTTGAGCGTCAGATCGCCGGTTTGCGGAACTGCCGCCGAAGGCACCGCCAATGCCGCCGGAGGGGTGTCCGGTATAAGCGAACCGAGGCCGCGGCCGAGGCCGTGGCGCTTCCTGTCAACAACGACGGGGGACTTTGCAGTCCCCGTCGCTTTCTTCAGATATGGATTTGTCTGTCTGGCCACGTCAAACCGCCGATCAGAAGTAGCAGTTGACGAAAGGCAGCACCGGAATCGCGTTGTCGAGAATGATGTTCACCAGACCGATCTGGAAGCCCCAGGGACACTCCTGGGCGATGTTGACAAGAGCGATCTGGCAACCGTGAAGTTCCGCCGTGTAGTTGATGATCAAACCGAGCTGGAGACCGTACGCGACCTCGGCATAGTTGCCGAAAATAGCCGCCGTCATACCGTAGGACTGTTCCTTGGACACCGTCGCAAGACCGGCGACCTGAAGACCGTTGAGGTTGTTCTGGTACGCGCCGAGGAGATTGACGTCAACACCCCAGAAATCCGCGGGGCGGTATGCGAGAGAACCGACTTCGACGCCGTAGGTGTCGCCGAAAGCGATATTGCCGCCGGCCGTGGCGCGGATGCCGTAAACATCGGCGGAAGCCCAGTTGCAGAGCAGCGAAGCCTGCACACCCATGAGATCATCGCGAGTGGCCATCGCCACTCCGCCCACGCCCACGCCGTACATCTTGGGGGCATCGGAATAGAAAAGATTGCAGTCAAGACCGAAAACATCCCAGCGGGCGCGCCCCCAGGGGAGCTGCAAAGGCGAAGCGATACCGACGGCAACGGGGGTCCAGCCGACGGCACCGTCGTAAACCTGCTCTTTCTCTTCCGCGAAAGACGGCATCGCGGAGACTATCGACAATGCCACAAAACCGAACTTGAACGTTTTTTTCATTTTTCTCATTCCTTATTTGAGGTTGAAAATCTTTCGGCGGTATTTTACACTTTCGCGGTTTTTGCGTCAAGCGCACCGCCGTTCATCCTGACATACCGCGCTTTTGCCCTCGCGAAGAAAAAGCACGAAACCGGTACTGTGAGGATGTACAACGCGCCGACGACCCCTATCGTCAACCAGAAATCGGTGACGAGAAACGCTATCAGCAGCAGCAGTCCCGCAAGCGTATACGGCAAAGCGCGTCTCGGAATATGCACCGACTTGAGCGATATCGTCGGCAGCCGGGACGCCATGAGCGCGCCGACGAACAACAGCATGAAAATGCCGACATACGGAGGAAGCGTCCATCCGGCGCAGAGCGAGAGCAACGCCGGAGTCAGAACCATCCAGCATCCTCCGGGCGCGGGAACCCCGGTAAAGAAATTCTTCCAGTACGGCGCGGTCTCCTGCTCGAGCATCGTGTTGAAACGCGCGAGCCGGAAACAGTCGCACATGGCGTAGAAGAGCGAACAGGCAAGAACGATGCGGATCAGAGTCGGATTTACCGGCGCTCCGTCAATGACGTGCGAAGGGCCGCCGGTGAACCAGAAATACATGAACATCGCCGGCGCGACTCCGAAATTCACGAAATCGGCGAGCGAATCCAGTTCGGCGCCGAGTTTCGATGATGCGTTGAGAAGCCTCGCCACCCTGCCGTCTACACCGTCGCAGATGCAGGCCACCAGCAGCGCCCACAGCGCCGGCCAGAACCTGCCCTCCGAAGAAAGCGAGATCGAAGTTATGCCGCAGCAGGCCGCCAGCGACGTTATGAGATTGGGCAGAATCGCCCGGAGCGGAATGCGCTCCGAACGCTCCGCGCGGAATTTCCTGCGTTTGCCTCTGATGCGAAACCTGCTCATGACAAATGCCCGAGAACCGTTTCTCCCGCGACCATTATCTGTCCGACGCGCACCTCGGGCCTGACACCCTCCGGAAGATAGACGTCGAGCCGGCTGCCGAAGCGGATAAGGCCAAAACGCTCTATCCGTTCGAGCTTCTGCCCCTCCTCGACCTGAGGAACGATGCGCCGCGCCACCAGACCGGCTATCTGGGTGACGGCATAGACCTCTCCGTTGTCGGCCTTGACGAGGTAATTGCAGCGCTCGTTGTCTTTGGAGGCCTTGTCAAGAGACGCATTGAGGAATTTTCCCCCGATGTATTCCTTCTTCAGGATTTCTCCGGCGGTGGGGATGCGATTGACATGAACATTGAAGACGCTCATGAAAACCGAAACCCGCCAGTACTTGCGGCCCTTGAACTCGTCAAGTTCGCCGAAGGAATCGGGCATTTCGCATTCCTGAATGAGACAGACCCTGCCGTCGGCCGGCGAGAGTATCGCCTTGGCGTCATCCGGCTGATAGCGCTCGGGATCGCGGAAGAACAGGAACACGCCGTAGGCGAGCAGATACAGCGGAATCGTCAGCAGACACAGCCAGCCCTTGGCGAAAACCGAAAAGACGACGGCGACCGCCAAGGCGGCAAAGCCGAACTTGAACCCTTCCCGGTTTATGCAGGGGAACAGATAGGCGCTGTTGGAGAAATCTGGCTTCGGTTCGTGCATCTCGACCTCCTTGACTTGCGGTCAGCTTACCCGGATGTGGATCCCGCCGCCTGCGGGCTGCTGCTTGGCGGACTGGGGCTTCGGCCCGTTCTTGCGAGGCGGTCCGATGAGCGCACCGTGCACACGCCCGAGCGTTTTCGGCGCCTGCTCGATGAAGCATTCGTCCTTGATCTCCTCGAGCACGCGGTTGATCACGTCCTCGCCGAGTTCGCGATGGGCGTTCTCGCGGCCGCGGAACTGCAGCGTGAGTTTCACCTTGCATCCGTCCTTGAGGAATCCGCGGATCTGATTGATCTTGTAGTTGAAATCGTTGGTGTCGGTGCCGGGATGGAACTTGACTTCCTTGACCTTCTGCACCTTCTGGGCTTTGCGCGCCTGTTTGGCCTTGATGGACTCCTCGTACTTGAACTTTCCGTAGTCCATTATCTTGCAGACGGGCGGCACCGCATTCGGAGTGATCTCGACGAGATCAAGTCCTCTGTCGTCCGCCATGCGCTGCGCATCGCGCGTCGGCATTACGCCGAGCATATTTCCCTGAGCGTCAAGAACGCGGACCTGCGGAACGCGGATCTTGAAGTTTACACGAGTGAACTGTGCGATAACCCACCTCTTTTTTGTTGTTTACGATTCCTTAATTTTACCACATATCGTCCTTCTTATGCAACTGTGCGTCTTTTCATTCCCGTTTCCGCAACGGCGGCAAAAAGAGCTGTCGCCGTTTTCACTTTTCCGATTCCTTCAGTTCCAGAAGCATAACGTCGTCGGGCCCGAGCGTCAGTTCCGAGCATCCGTCTTTCACCGCGACATTTCCGCCCTTGACGAGTTCCATGACCGATGCGGCGGGAACCTTGAACGAAAGCTTCACGTCCGCCGCCTCTCTGCCGTGGTTGTACAGCGTAAGATAATTTTTTCCGAACTGCTCGATGACGACGCCTTTGCCCTCGCACGACGCCAGACGGTTCACCGGTCTCCAGCCGGATTCGGAAATGCGGCGGATGAGCGGCATATACTTCTTCCACAGATCGCGGTCGCGGTTGTGGCGGTCGCCGCCGTCGAAGAAATAATTGCACTGGAAGCCCGGGAAAAGGCCGTAGGCGAGCGACATCTTCATGAACGCTTCGGTCATTTCGCGGGTGAACTTCGCGTCGTTCGTCATCAGGAAACAATACGACTTGTCGCCTGCGATCGCCCGCCAGAGAAGCAGCTGCTCCGGCGGATCGGGCCGCCATTTTCCGCCGTCGTTCCAGCCGATCTCGATCCCCACGGCGTCCATGAGCGGCGTGAGATAGCTCCAGTGGTTGGGAGTGGCGTTCGCGAAAATCATGCGGTTGCGCTCCTTGAGCCGCCGCGAAAGATCCTGGCAGTAATCCCAGACGCTCAGCCCCTTGAACACGACCGGACGGTATTCGTCGAGCGAGAACGTAAGCGGCGCCTTCATCGCGGCGAAGTGACCGCGGTCGTAGTCGGCGGCGACCGTGCAGGCGAGCTCCACCGAATCGACGTATTCGCCGTCGCGTCCCTTGGGATATTCGTTCGAGCCGTAATTGTTCCGGAAGTCGGTTTCGCTCTGCTTGAGCTTGTATTCCGTCATCTCCCCCTCGATCCCCGGCGCGGCGTTCATGCTCCAGGCGATGCCGAAGCACCAGGGCTTGTCGAGAATCATTCCCGCCGGACGTCCGAAACGGTCCTTGAACACACTCGTCGCCCAAGCCTGCGCGTCCGGAAGTCCGCGCTTTAGTTCCTCTTCCGCGAACGCGAGACACTCCGCGTACGAAGGCAGGCCGCCCGATCGGCCCTTGAGTTTCATCCACCACGTGCACGGCTCCTTGTAGCGGAGCGAAAGAATCTGATGCTCGTCGTCGAATTCGGTATCCCACATGTACTCGTTGAACCGGATGTGGAAATCGTCCACGTTTCCGCCGGGAATCTTGCTCAACGCCTTGAACGGCACCCAGCTGCCGTGCCGCTTTACGCGGTCGACGAACGAGTCGGGGTACAGCGTGCGGTATTTCTCGAATGCGCCGCGGAAACCTTCTTCGGCCTTGAAGCCGAAAACGCACAGCGACACGTCGGCGTAATTGCGTTCCGGCGAGGCGAGACCGAGATCGTAGGCGATGTACAGGATGCGCAGTTTCGGATTGAGGGCGATGCGGTAATAGGCGGGCTTTTTCGGGTCGATGCCGACGGCGACGCCGCGTCCGTCGACCGTGACCGCGCCTATCGGCCAGCGCGAATGGGGGCCGCGTCCGCACTGCTCGCCCCAGGTATTGTCATATTCGAGGAGTTTGGAGGAATCGGTCTCGCGGGATCTGCGCGGATCGTCCCACCACGTGATCCTCCCCTTGGCCGGAAGCGGCACCGCATAGACGAGCGTGATAGCCCGGTCCCGTCCGCTGACATCCTCTATGCGTCCGTTGAAGAATCTCGCTCCGTCGCGGTTTTCCGAACTCTGCCTGAAAGCGAGCCCCTTCACCGTCTCGCCGTCGGCGATCCGGGCATAGCCGCTCTCCGCCTTCACGTCGCGCACGAGAAACGACGCTTTGGCGAGCTTCTTCGACGCGGCGACCGGCACACCGTCGAAGATCGCATTGCCTCCGGGATGGAAGAATTCGAATTTCGGCGGTTCGAGCTTTACGCCCTCCGGAGCCGTGTAATAGGCGTAAACGTTGTTCAGCTGCTTCGAACTCAATACCGTAAGCTTCGCCTCCTGCCGGCCGCCCTTTGAGAAATCCATCGAAGTGCGGTATCCCCAGCCGAAATTGCCGTCGACGTAATTGAGCCTGAGCGTCGTACTCCCGACTCCATAGGGGATCGGCTTTTCCGCCGTGCCGGCTATGGTGACCACCATCGGTTCGGGACCGTTGCGGCCGACGGACACGGTTCTGGGATATTGCGCGTCCGCCGGCGGGACGATGACCGCCGAACGGCGCGAGCGCCATTCCGCCGCCGGAAAGATTTCGCCGGCGCAAACGCCGGCGGTCGTGAGCATCGCCAAAGCGACGGCGGCCGATGCGGGATGTTTCCTGTTCCTCATTCGCTCTCCTTCCGTCAGGATATCGGCATCTTTGAAAGATCGATGCCGTCGACCGCGAAAGGTTCCGCCGTCTTCCACGCGCCACGGGTGAAGTCCGGACATTCTACGGGTCGGCTGCCGGAGCGGACCGAGCGGTCCGTAAGCTCAACGATGGAGCTCCAGGTCGCAAGATCGTACACATCGGTGTCGAGCGGCAGTCCGTTCTGCAGGCAGTACGCCCAGCGAACGTCCATCATGAAATCCATGCCGCCGTGTCCGCCGACCTTTTTGGCGAGCTCGCCGGCCGTCTTCCAGAGCGGATGGCGGTATTCCCTGCGCAAAGCCTCGGCCTTCTCGCGGTCGAAATAGCTTTTCGCCCCGCCGTCGCAGAGTTCCTTCTCGAAACAGATCGAGTATCCGCTTCCTTCGATTCCGCGCATGAGCCCCTTCGTGCCGACTATCTGATTGATCCGGTCGTAGGGGCGCGCAGTCGCCACGTTGTGCTGCAGCGATATGAGCCGCCCCTTCTTCGTGCGGATAAGCGTGAAGTTAACGTCGCCGCGGTTGAATTTGAGATTTTCAAATTCCGAGCCTTTAGGTTTCCGCCGCGCCAGACCTTCAAAGCTGGGACTGGCGGAATTCATCGAAACGAGATAGTCAAACGCGTCGCCGCGGTTTATGTTGAGGCACTTGCAGATCGGCCCGAGCGCGTGCGTCGGATAAAAGTTGCCGTATTTCTCGATCGTATCTTTGAGCCGCCAGCCGATTTTATCGCCGGAAAACTGCATCTTGCGCTGATCGTGGATGTAGCCGCCGTCGCACTGGACGATCTCGCCCAAAAGACCAAGACGGACGATGTTGAGCGCCAGCATCTCCATCTCGCCGTAGCAGCAGTTTTCAAGCATCATGCAGTGGACGCGGTTGCGCTCGCAGGTTTCGACCGTCTCCCAGCATTCCTCGAGCGTGCGTCCGCTCGGCACTTCCGTAAGCACGTGCATGGCGCGGTTCATGGCATAGACGTTGAGCGGCGTGTGGATGTCGCGCGGGGTGCTGTTATAGAAAACATCGGCGACCCCTTCGTCGGCAAGACGCCTGTACGCCTCGGCGCCGACATACTCCCCGGCTCCGGGCTTACCCTTTTCGGAAAGGAGCTTCTGCGATTTGGCGACCTTCTCCGCGTCAAGATCGCAAAGCGCGGTTATCTCCAGCCCGGGGATGAGCACCAGGCGCCGCAGCGCCCAATAGCCGCGGCCGCCGAGCCCTACCATCGCCACGCGGATTCTCGGCATCGGCTTTACCGCGAAGCCGGCCATCGAGCCGCCCCCCGTAAGTTTCAAACGCTCTCCCATGCATCCGGCGACCACCGCGGCAGCGCCCATCCAAGCGCTCCCTTTAAGAAATTCCCGGCGATTCTGCAGATTCTTCATGATGTTTCCCCGTCTTTACGCATCGCCATATTTCTTGATAAGCCCTTCCGTCAATGTCAAGAAATTATCGTGTTTCCTGAGAGTTTTCTCCTTGTCGAGGGTAAACTCCCAAGGGGTAAGCAGAAAACCTTTGAGACGCTTGCGGTCGAGCCGGCGCAGGCAGAAGTCTATCACCTGCTCCATATTCTCGTTGCTGTTCCAGGTGGTTGCGCAGGGCATCTGGTCGTAGCCGGCCTTTTCGAGATCGTAGAAGCCCTTGAGCTCCGCGGCATGATTCTGTCCCGCCCAGTCCGGACGCTTCGTGCCCGTGGAAAACTTCGGATCGTCGAGCTTCGCTTCTATTTCCTTTACATCCTTCCAATAGTACCAGTTGGACTGCATCACGCTCTTGGGGACGTTGTTGTAGTAGTCCGGATAGTTCCAGCCCAGATCGGACCACATCCACGCTCTCGCGCCGCAGCGCTCGACCGCGGCGGTAATGCGTTTCAGATCATCGAACCAGACATCCTCGCGGCGCGTCAGCGCGTAGCGGAACTTCGTCTGCAGAAGTTCGCCCTCTTCATCCATGCCGATATGCACGAACCGGGGACGGTCGAAAATTTCGCATACGTCCTTCACGAGATCGGCGACGACCTTGTGGTAGATTTCGGTGGACACCATCCGCGCATAATCCTTGAGCCACACGTCGTGGGTGGCGGAGAAATTGAGTTTCGGGATCGGCTCGAGCCCCATGCGCCTGAGCCTGGCAAGTTCCGTGCGCAGTTTTTCGGGCGTCCAGCTGCCCTTGACCGCAAGTTCCGGATGGCTCGGATAGACGAGCCCTTCGGCGAGATCGATAATGATCATATTCATGCCGATGTCATGCATGCGCTCGGTGAGGTTGCGCCACACGTTCTCGTCAAAGCGCAGGTAATCCGCAGTGCCGTTGCTGGCGAACTCCTTGAACTTGTCGGCATCGTGATCGTTCCACATGTTGCACCCGAGCTGCAGCAGATTCGCCCATATAAGCGGTTCCTTCACTCCGGCGCCGCGCAGAATGTTCGGCGCCGAAAACACGGCGGACGCCGCCGCGCAACTCTTGATAAAATCCCGTCTCCGGATGAAACCCCGACTCTGAATCATTGAATTTTTCATCACAATCAATCCTTTCGTTCTTATTATATCAAATTGCCTGTCTGTCGTGCGGGAAACACAAGTTCCGCATGCGATCCGTCATAATTCCGCGGGCTTCCGGCCTTTACGCACACGGAGTTTCCGTAGCGGAAGTGAAATCACCTCCGGTGAAAAGCGCGGCAGCGGCGGCAAAAGCAAAGAGCGGAATATTCATCGTTCGGTCGGCAAACCCCATTCATCAAGCTTGGACGCCATCCAGTCGAAAGCCGCCTCGTGCATCTCCTTGGACTTGCCGCAGGGAATCACCGGCCCGCAAGCGATGCGGATGTCCTTTGAAGTGTCTACCGGACCGAAATCCTTGAACACTTTCTTGAGAATGCCGCGTTCACGGGTCAACTGGCAACGCGTGTCCACCACGATCGGCACCACCGGACATCCGGCTTTCTCGGCAAGCTTCGCGCCGATCGAAGAATACACTTTGCGGCTCCACACCTTCTGCCGCGTACCCTGCGGAAAAATG
>JAFVZE010000173.1 GCA_017508315.1 Kiritimatiellia bacterium
ACCCGAAGTCGGGCATTTGTCCGCCTAAGGTGTGGGTGGTGATTGGGATGAAGTCGTAACAAGGTAACCGTTGGGGAACCAGCGGTTGGATCACCTCCTTTCTAAGGAGAAACAGGGAGAGTTAAATAATGTTTGAATGTTCGAATGTTCGAATGTTTGAAACGAAATAACTCTGTCCCGAAGGTGAAACTCACGCAAACATCTGTTCCATGGCTTTTTCAGCAGAGACGTCCTGAAAGGAATCCTTCAGGAGAGCCGGAGACCGAAACTTGTTGTTTCGGTCTTTTCCTTTTCGGTCGGCGATTGACTTCGCGCGGGCGTATGTGGTATCATTCGCCAACTTAAAACCCGACATGTTTCATTCGGATGGAAAATATGAAATTTGAAAACTGTCGAATGCTGCTTCCCGGCCGAAAAGTCGGATTCGGAGATCTGCTGATCGAAAACGGAAAGATTGCCGAAATCGTTTTGCGCGACGATCCCGGCGCGTTGAACGGCGGACGACTGCTTATGCCGGGGCTTGTCAACTGCCACGGACATACGGCGATGACGTTGGTTCGCGGACTTGGAGGCGGACTGCCGCTTCAGCGCTGGCTGGAGGAGGCGATTTTCCCTGTCGAGGCGAAGATGTGCGCCGAAGATATCCGTTCTGGGGCTTTGTGGGGGGCGATGGAAATGCTTGCGGGCGGAACCGTCTGCGTGGCCGACATGTATGATTTCCCGGGGGAAGGCGCGGACGCTTTCGCCGAAGCCGGCATCAAGGCCAATGTCTGCCGGGTAGGTCTGAATTTTATCGAGGGGAGACTTGCCGATTGCATCGGGTTTACTCGCGGCTGGAAGCCTTCCCGGGTGGTTGCCGACATCTGCATCCATTCCGAATATCTTACCGACCGCGGCTTCTGCCGCGAACTTGCAGCCGCCAACCGCGAACTGAAAAGGCCCTTGCATGTTCATGTTTCCGAGACGAAACGCGAGCATGACGGGTGCATCGCCCGGCACGGCAAGACTCCGATGGCATATTTGGCCGATACGGGACTTCTTGATCGCGGGGCCTACGCCGCGCACTGTGTCTGGTGCAGCGACGACGATTTCCGGATCATGCGCGAATACGGCGTCACGCTCGTGCACAATCCC
Source organism: Kiritimatiellia bacterium (assembly GCA_017508315.1). Lineage (GTDB taxonomy): Bacteria > Verrucomicrobiota > Kiritimatiellia > RFP12 > UBA1067 > UBA1067. Next base: position 1,135 of record JAFVZE010000173.1, read on the forward strand.
ACGAGCAACCTGAAGCTCGGCAGCGGTTTCGCGCGCGTTCCGGAAGCGGTTGCCGCGGGAGTCAGGGTTGCGCTCGGCACGGACGGGTGCGCTTCGAACGACAACCTCGACATGTTCGAGGAAATGCATCTGGCCTCGCTCGTCCATAAGGGGCGTCTCAATGATCCGACCGTGGCGGGGGCGTGGGACGTGATAGAAATGGCGACTAAAAACGGCGCCCATGCTCTCGGGCGGACCGATTCCGGAGAAATCGCGGTGGGCAAGGCGGCGGACTTGTGCCTGGTGGATCTCGACAAGCCTCATCTTTGTCCCGCTCTGGATATTCCGAACCTGATCGTGAATTCGATGCATGCCTCGGATGTGATCATGACGATGGTTGACGGAGAAGTCGTATATGACCGCGGGCAATGGCCGACGATCAACCACGAACGCGCCGGGTACGATTTCAAGTGCGCGGTGCGCAGGCTTTTCAAGGCGCTGTAGCGTTTGGCTCGCGCACCGCAATCCGCGGAGCAATTTCCGCCGGATATCCGGTCTGGAGCGGGGACTTCTTGCCAAGTCGCGGGTGATTTGTGTATAATTCACTTCATGAACACCATATGCTTACTGTTGGCGGCCGCGCTCGCTCCGTGGCAGGATCCTCAAGTCAATGAAATCAACCGTCTGCCGGCGCGAGGTATTTCAATCCCCTGCGAAACCGAGCAGTTAGCCTTCGACATTCTCGGCGGCGAGCGCGACAAGACGGAGTCGCGCTGGATAATCCCTCTGGACGGCGAATGGGATTTCAAGTGGAAGCGCGAACCGTCCCGCGACTGGGAGAAGAGCGCTAAGGTCGCCGTTCCCGGCTGCTGGCAGCTTCAGGGGCCGTTCGATCCTCCGCTTTACACCAACTCCAAATACCCGATCGCCCTGACCGCCCCCGATCCGATGGGCGAGCCGGACAAGTCGTTTACGAGCTTCGAATACCGCAATCCGGTAGGGCTCTACAAAACGACGTTCAAGCGTCCTTGGCGCTGGTGGCTGCGCCGCACGGTCATCCATTTCGACGGCGTCTCTTCGGCTTTTTACATCCGCGTCAACGGCAAGGAGGTCGGTTATTCCGAAGACAGCCGCCTTCCGGTCGAATTCGATATTACGCCTTATCTCAAATGGTTCGGTGAAAACACCGTTGAGGTCGAAGTCTACAAGCACTGCGACGGCACCTATCTCGAAGATCAGGATTTCTGGCGCCTTTCCGGCATTTTCCGCTCTGTCTATCTCGTATCCGAGCACAAGAAGGCTCCGAAGGACCTCATCGTCGAAACCTGGCTTTCCGAAGACTACAAGGTCGGCAAGTTCAAGGTTATCGACGAAAACGGCAACGTCATCAAGGAGCGTACGGTCGAGAATCCGAAACTCTGGAACAGCGAAATGCCTTACGTCTATGTGACTCCGATCGAGCACAAGTGGGGATGGTGGATTTTCGGCGGCATCGACTACCGCGCCGTTTCGCTCGGCTTCCGCCGCGTCGAAATCAAGGATTCGGTCATCTATCTCAACGGCAAGCGCGTTCTTTTCAAGGGCGTCAACCGCCACGAGATGCAGCCCGAGGGAGGTTACACCGTAACGCGCGAAGGGATGCTCAAGGATATCCGGCTCATGAAGAGCCTCAACGTGAACGCGGTGCGCACCTGCCACTATCCGGACGATCCGATGTGGTACGATCTCTGCGACCGCGAAGGCATCATGGTCGTCTGCGAGGCGAACGTGGAGTCGCACGGATACGGCTACGGCAAGGAGTCGCTCGCCCACCGCAAGGATTACGAGAAGAGCCACGTCGAGCGCAATGTGCGCATGGTGCAGACCTTCCGCAACCATCCTTCGATTCTTATCTGGTCGATGGGCAACGAAGCGGGCTTCGGCGACAACTTCCGTGCCGCGTACAAGGCGATCAAGGCTATCGACCCCACCCGTCCGGTGCAGTACGAGCGCGCGTCCCCAGATAATGGCAGTTGGCCGTATCCCGAAACCGAGATCGCCTGCCCGATGTACACCCGTCCGTGGAATGTCGAAAAATACGTCAAGAACAATCCGCCCAAGCCGATGGTGCTCTGCGAGTACACCCATGCGATGGGCAACTCCAACGGCGGAGTAGGAGCATACTGGGATCTGGCGCGCAAGTATCCGTCGTTCCAGGGCGGTTTCGTCTGGGATTTCGTCGATCAGGCGCTGTGGAAGACCGACGAGAACGGCAAGTGGCTTGCGTACGGCGGTGATTTCGGCGACAAGCCCAACGACGACAATTTCTGCTGCAACGGCATGGTCGACGCTCTTCGCAATCCGCATCCCGGCGCGTATGAGATCAAATACGCCTACCAGCCGATGCATGTCGAAGCGTTCGACTGGAACACCCGCACCGCCAAGGTCCGCAACGAATACGAGGTTTTCGATTTCGATGAGTTCGGCTGCTGCAAGTGGGTCTCCTGCGATGCCGCCGGCAATGTCGTTTCCAAGGGCGTGATCTACGAGCCGGGCATCAAGACCGGTCAAACCGGTGAAATCAAGCTTCCCGCCGATAAGCCGCTCGGTGAGATGGTATCCTTCAGCTTCTACAGCGACGATCAGCTTGTGGCCTGGAACCAGTTCGCCAAGCCGTTCAAGCCGCTTGCCGTCGGTGCGTCGAAACCTGCTCCCGAAGCCGGCAAAGACGTGCGCATTAATCTTTGGCGCGCCCCGGTCGACAACGACCGCGGCTGGAAGATGAATGAAGTCTGCAAGATCTGGAAGGATGCCACCTTGTCGCAGAAGCTTCCCGCCGGAGTAAAGAGCGATCTCAAGTTCTCCAAACTTGAAGACGGCTCCACGCTCGTTGACTGGACGCTTACCGTTCCCAAAGGCCTGCCGCCGATTCCGCGCGTGGGTCTTACGTTCACCGTTCCGGCGGATGTCGACTCGGTCGAATACGTCGGCCGCGGGCCGTGGGAGAACTACGCCGACCGCGCCCGTTCGGCGATGATCGGCCGCTACAAAGCGACGCTCGGCCACGTGACGGGACTCGCCGACCCCAAGACCGGAACGATCGACTATCCCTCCGACCGTCTCAATCCCGACAACTACACCGAACCGGGCGAACAGGGCTACCGCACCGGCTGCCGCTCGCTCAAACTCGGCAGCCGCGAAATTGTCGCGGTCAATGCGCCGTTCGGCTTCAATGTCTGGCCCTACGCGCAGAGCGCACTCGAAGGCCCCAAGCACCAGTGGCAGATTGTCAAGAGCGATAAGCTCACGGTCAATATCGACGCCGTGCAGATGGGCGTAGGCGGCGACAACAGCTGGGGTGCGCGTCCCCACGATGAATTCATGCCCGGCGCGGGAACTTACCGTCTCTCGTTCATAATGAAGGGTTTCTGAGCGATGGCAACGCTGCGACTGGGGGTGTTGGGCTCGGGCGCCGGCTCGAATATGCAGTCGATCGTTGACGCGATCGAAGCGGGGACGCTCGATGCGGAGATAAAACTGGTGCTCGCCGATTTCCCCGACGCGAAAATTCTCGAACGCGCGGCGAAGCACTCGATCCGCGCCGAATATCTCGACTGCGCCCCGTTCAGGACCAAACTTGAGGGTGCGGCAGAGGATCGGTGCATCGAAATGCTCAAGTCGGCCGGAGTCGATACGGTGGTGCTCGCGGGTTTTATGCGGATCGTCAAGCCCAAGCTGCTCGCGTCGTTTCCGAACCGCGTCATCAACATCCATCCCGCGCTCTTGCCGGCGTTTCCCGGCGTGCACGGCTGGACGCAGACGCTCGATTACGGCTGCAAGGTCGCCGGGGTGACGGTGCATTTCGTCGATGCCGGAACCGATACTGGGCCCATCATCGTGCAGAAGGCGGTGCCGGTCATGGAGGACGACACTCCCGAATCGCTGCACGCCCGCATCCAGGTTCAGGAGCACATAGCCTATCCCGAGGCGCTCAGGATCGTCGCATCGGGGAATTATTCCATCGAAGGTCGCCGCGTGCGCATAGGGAAATGAGCAGTCCGATAGAGTTGATAGAAAAGGCTCTCGGCGAAATATTCGATTCGCTCGGCGAGCGTCCCGCGGCATTGCACGAGGCGATGCGCTATGCAGTCGGAACCGGCGGCAAGCGGGTGCGCCCGCTCCTGTGTCTTGCCGCTGCCCGGGCCGTGGGAGGATGCCCGGAGGATGCCGTCCATCCCGCCTGCGCCGTCGAAATTCTGCACAACTACACGCTGGTGCACGACGATCTTCCGGCGATGGACAACGACCGGCTACGGCGCTGCAAGCCGACGGTGTGGGTGAAGTACGGCGAGGCGAACGCGATTCTTGCTGGCGATGCGCTTCTCGCGCTCGCGTATCAGGTCGCCGCGAAGACTCCGCGCAACGCCGCCGAGATTGTCGCGGTGCTCGGCGAAAAAGGCGTCGGGGTCGTGCAGGG
>JAFVZE010000174.1 GCA_017508315.1 Kiritimatiellia bacterium
AATCAGTGAATCACCAGCAAGAAAACGGCTCTTACGCCTGAAAAGCGCCTTCAGATGAAAAAGTCTACGACGAAAAAGAAGGGGTGTGAAAATAAATTTTCATAGGGTTTTATTGGGCTTTTTTGAAAACTGGGATAAATCACCCCAGAAAAAGTGGGATAAGGGTGGATATTCCAGGTCGGTGACGCATTGCGCTGAAAGTGGTATAATGACGGGGTTATGAAGATAAGCGATATACTTTCACGCGATAAATGCTCGGTTTCTTTCGAAGTGTTTCCGCCCAGACGCGATGCGCCGATGGAACCGGTTTTGGAGGCTGTCAAAGCGCTGGCCGAGGAGACTCCGTCGTTCATTTCGGTAACCTACGGAGCCGGCGGCGGAGGCAACACCAATACCGTGGCGCTTGCGGAGCATGTGCAGAAGACCTGCGGTGTGCCGGCGCTTGCGCATCTGACTTGTCTTACCTCTTCGCGGGAGAGAATCGCGACGGAAATTCAATCTTTGCGCAAGGCTGGAATCGAAAATATCCTCTGTCTGCGCGGGGACGCCCCGGCGGTCGACGGCGGCAAACGCGATTTCGCCCATGCCGCCGATCTCGTCCGCTCGCTGCGGCCGTCCGCATTCTGTCTCGGAGGCGCCTGCTATCCGGAATGCCATCCGGAATGCGAGCATCTTCAATCCGATATCGAACATCTTAAAGCCAAGGTCGATGCCGGACTCGATTTTCTCACAACGCAGATGTTCTTTGACAACAACGTCTACTTTCGCTATCTCGCCCGTCTTCGCAGCGCAGGGATTACGATTCCCGTCATCGCCGGCATCATGCCGGTCACCAACGGCAGTCAGATTTCGCGCATCTGCAGACTCTCCGGCACGGTGCTGCCGCCGCGTTTCCGGGCCATAGTCGACCGTTTCGGCGACGACCCGTGCGCTATGCTTTCGGCGGGCGTGGCCTATGCGACGGAGCAGATCGTCGATCTTTTCGCCGACGGCGTCAAGGCCGTTCATGTTTACACGATGAACAAGCCGGAAGTCGCAAGACGGATCATGGCGAATCTGAAAGGCATCGTGAACGGTTGAGTATGGAGCTGTCGTTCGAAGAAATCTCCGCTTATCTGCGCCACGGCGGGGAGATCGGCGAAGAATTGAAGCGGCGCACGCTTGCGCTCGCCGCCGAAGCTCCGTTGGAGCCGCGCGGCGTTTTCATCCGTGACGGCGGACGGTTTCTGCTCTGCGGTACCGTCGGCGGCAACTTTGATCGCTGGCACCGAAGGCTGTCGGCGACCAGCGCCGCCGATGCGCTGATCGCCCAGGCCATCGGCACGGCGGCAGTGGAAAAGACGATGGACGGGATGGAAGAGGAGATTCGATCGACGCTTGAGAGCGGAGAAGCGCTTGAGCCGCGCCGTTCGCCCGGTTATGGCGGAATGGAACTCGCGCTGAACCGCGAAATCGTCGAACGTCTTGACGCGGCAAGACGTATCGGCGTATCGTACACCGATTCAATGTCTCTGTCGCCGGCCAAAAGCGTGACGGCGGTCTGCAGGATACGGCGGCGGTCGGTGGAGCGATATCCCGACAAAATGACTACAATCGGTGAAAGACAGTAAAATGACCCTGACATTTCTCGACGGTGCGCTTGGCACCATGTTGCAATCCTGCGGACTCAAGGCCGGAGATGTTCCCGAAGACTGGAATATTCTCCATCCGGACAAGGTGTCGGACATCCACCGCAGGTATGTCCGGTCCGGAGCCGACATTATTTCGGCCAACACCTTCGGCGCCAACGCCCTTAAATACCATGGCCGTTTTTCTGTTGCGGAAGTTATCTCGGCCGGGGTCGAACTTGCGCGCGAGGCAATCGGCTCGGCCGGGCGCGTTGCGCTCGATCTGGGCCCGACGGGACGGCTCCTGAAACCGTCGGGGGATATCGATTTCGATCGGGCGTACGCTGCTTTCGCCGAAGCGGTCAAATGCGGCGCCGCCGCAGGAGCAGATCTCGTGCTCGCGGAAACGATGAGCGATACGATGGAGCTCAAGGCGGCGGTGCTCGCCGCCAAAGAGAACTGCCGACTTCCGGTTATGGCCACGGTCGCACTCGGGGAGGACGGCAAACTTCTGACCGGTGCCGACATCGAATGCGTGTCGACGCTTCTGGATTCGCTCGGAGTCGACGCCTGCGGTTTCAACTGCGGCATCGGTCCCGACTTGATGCTCCCGTACGTGAAACGGCTCGCGTGTCTCACCGACCGGCCGATCATCGTGAAGCCCAATGCCGGACTTCCGAAGATGATCGGCGGCAAAACGGTTTTCACCGTCGATCCGGAGACGTTTGCCGGGCACATGGTAAGACTGGCGGAAGCCGGATGCGCTTTCGTCGGCGGCTGCTGCGGCACGACCCCTGCGCATATCGAAGCGGCCCATAAAGCGCTTGCCGGAACTACGCTGCCGGAGCGCGTTGCGGTCGCTCGGCGTACCGCCGTTTCCAGCGGCGCGGTCGCGGTTGAGCTTCGGCGCGGCGAAGGGCTCGTCATCGGCGAACGCATCAATCCGACCGGCAAGAAAAGGCTCAAGGAGGCTTATCTCAAAGGCGACCGTGCCTATATTCTGCGCGAGGCCGTCGCGCAAATCGACGCCGGCGCGCAGATGCTCGATATCAACTGTGGTGTTCCCGGAATTGATGAGGCTTCGACGCTCGCGGCCACCATCGAAGCGGTGCAGAGCGTGAGCACCGTTCCTGTCCAGATCGATACCGCCGACGCGAAAGCTCTCGAAGCGGCGCTCCGCCGGGTGAACGGCAAGGCGCTCGTCAACTCGGTGAACGGCAAGCGTGAATCGATGGATGCGGTCTTTCCCCTTGTCAGGCGTTACGGCGGCACGGTGGTGGCGCTCTGTCTCGACGAGAGCGGCATCCCCGCCACCGCCGACGGCCGCATCGCGGTCGCCAGAAAGATTCTCAACGAAGGCGCCAAATACGGCCTTGGTGCGGAAGACTTTGTTTTCGACGCGCTGACGCTTGCGGTAAGCGCCGATCCCGACGCGGCGAGAACGACGCTTGAGACGGTCAGGCGGTTGAGCGGGGAGCTTGGTGTCAATACGGTGCTCGGAGTTTCCAATGTGAGTTTCGGCCTTCCGGGCCGTCAGGAGCTCAACAACGCGATGTACACTCTCGCGAAAAGGGCCGGGCTTTCGGCGGCGATCGCCAATCCCGCGATGATCGGCGAGACTGCGGACGAGGCGGCGTTCGACGTTCTTATGGGGCGCGACCCCAACTGTGAACGCTGGATCCGGCGCTGCCAGCAAAACGAGGCGACCGAAGCTGAAACCGCCGATGACGGCGGCGTATTCGCGAAACTCGCTCAAAGTGTGAAGCGCGGCCTTAAGGACGACGCCCGCGACATCGCCGCAGAAGCGCTCGTACGAGGCGCGGGCGCGATGGAAATCGTCGAGAACGCCGTCATTCCCGCATTGGAGGAAATCGGCAGCGGCTTTGAATCGGGCAAGATTTTTCTGCCGCAGTTGCTCATGTCCGCAGACGCGGCGGGAGCTGCTTTCGACGCCGTGCGTGCGGTGTTGAGCGAATCTTCCGCCGCAGGCAAAAGGGGACGTCCGGTTGTTCTCGCCACCGTGAAAGGCGACATTCACGACATCGGCAAGAATATCGTCCGCGCACTTTTGGAGAACTACGGTTTCGATGTGATCGATCTCGGACGCGATGTCGCTCCGGAAGCCATTGTCGAGGCCGTGAGGAAGGCGAATGCCATGATGGTGGGACTTTCCGCGCTTATGACCACGACTGCGGGTGCCATGGCAGAGACGGTGGCGCTCGTCAAAGCGTCGGGTCTCGACTGTAGGACGTGCGTGGGAGGCGCGGTGGTGACGCAGGAATATGCAGACGAAATTGGTGCCGACTTCTACGCCAAAGACGCAATGCGCACAGTGCGTTTCGCCGAAAGTCTGCTGCGCTGAGGTTCGTGGATCGGATTTTCGTCTTAACCTCAAAGTTACCATAATTTGGTATAATGTCATCAGGTTCTGCGGACGGAATAATGGTCGCGCGTGAACTCACATCATGAGTCAAAAACATTCAATGGGATATTCATCTGCATACCCCACGGGCGCGGAGCGTTGTCTGAAGGTGCAGAAGTAGATGAAAGGAAATGAAAATGATCAACGTAGGTATAGTCGGCTGCGGATTCGTCGGCGGGGCGCTAAAGGCGTGGCTCGAAGAAAATAACAAGGACGCGAAGATTTTTGTGAGCGATCCGGCGAAGGGTTACAATGATGATTTGAGCGGAATCGACATCGCGTTCGTGCAGATTCATGTGCCGACGGAGGATGACGGCACGCAGGATTTGACGCTCATGAAGGAATTGATCGGTAAACTTCCGGATGTGCCGGTGTTCGTGAGAACGACGATTCTGCCCGGGACGAGCGAGAAGCTGTCCAAAGAGACCGGACATAACGTTTACTTTATGCCGGAGTTTCTGACCGAGCGCACGCACATCGAAGACTTCAAGAAACAGACGATGGTGTTTACCGGTGCGCTGGAATTGCTTGTGAAGGTGTTTCCGGGAAAGAAGTTCACCGTCATGTCGCCATTGGAGGCGGAACTTACGAAGTATATTCATAATGTCTTTGGTGCGTATAAGGTAACGTACTTTAACGCGGCGAAGGAGTATGTCGAGAAGATGGGCGGCGACTGGGCGAAGGTGCATACGGGAACGCTGCTTTCCGGCTATATCAACGATATGCACACTTATGTTCCCGGGCCGGACGGCAAGCTCGGTTACGGAGGCAAATGTTTCCCGAAAGATGTGAACGCCTTTGCGAAGATGACGCAGGGGACGTCCATGGGAACGCTGCTTGCGCCGCTGCACGAACTGAATGTGCACTTCAGGGGCATTGAAGAGCGGATCTGAGAAGCGATATGTCATTGACGGTAAACTTCAGGTCGCTCATCCTTGCTTTATCCGTAACAAATATGTTACACTGCTCT
>JAFVZE010000175.1 GCA_017508315.1 Kiritimatiellia bacterium
ATCGCCCATATCAAAATGTGCGTACCGTTGCCCGAACCGAAGACGTCACATTGACAAGGCACGGCTTAAGCATCAACAGAAAAATTCAACACCGGCATCACCGTACAACAGTTGCACATTCGAGTAACCGATTACATCAATCCAGCACGCCCTTCGACGGCGGCGCGGAATCGTCCCACCACGAACCCTTCGCCGAGGAAATGCGGGCGATCGGCTTGGTCGTCAGCTGTTTGCCCTTGGTCGAAGCCGTGCGGACAGGCACCACATCCTGCTTTTCGCTTTTTCCCGACGTCGGATTGACGCGCTGCGTCTGCTCGCGCGGCAGGAAATGCTGCTGGTGTATCTTCTGGTTTTTCGCCGGCTTGAACTTGACGTACAGCGTCTCCGGGCATCCCTCCTGGAAGAAGATGATTCTCGACTTGGGCTTTTCGGGCGCGAGGCGGTAGTCCTTGTTGCGGATAAGTCCGCCGAAACGGAAGCGCTTTATGTAGCTGAAACCGTAGCCGCCTTCTTCGTAGACGCAGGTGAACTCGCGGCTTTCGCGGTCTTTCTCCTGATTGTAGCGGATTACGGCGAGCAGATTTTTGTCAACGAATATCTTGTCCTCGGGCTGCGTCTTTCTGAAACGCCCGTCCTTCCAGACGAGAATGAGTTCATCGAGCGAAGAACACTTGAAAAGCTCGTCGCCGTTGCGCAGAGCGGAGCCGACGAAGTTGTTTTCCTTGTCCCACCTGATCGTGAGCTCGCTCGCGGTGATGGCGCGCACGTCCACCTGTTTGAAGGCTCCGGACTCGATCTTCGAGCAGCGCGGATACTTCTTGGCGTACTCCCTGATCAGCCCTTTGAGGTATTTGACGACGAAAGCGCGCAGATGCTCGATGTTGTCGCGCACCTGCGACTCCTCTTTCTCTATTCCTTCGATCTCCTCGCGGTTCTTGTCGATGTCGAACTGCGAAATGCGGCGGATCGGAATTTTAAGGAGACGCTCTATGTCCTCGTCGACGATGGCGCGGCGCAGCTCCTTGAGGAACGGCTCGAAGCCGGTGACGATCGCCCGCTTGACGCCCTCCATCGTCTTCTCGGTCTCGATGCGCTTGTAGATGCGCTCTTCGATGAAAATGCGGTCGAGCGTGCGGGCGTGGAAAAGATCGTCCAGCTCTCCGAGGCGAATTTCAAGTTCGCGCCTCGTGAGTTCGCTCAGACGCTCGACGTTCCTGCGGACGATTTCGGTTATCGTCATAAGCCGCGGGCGTCCGGCGTCGAGCACGATAGGACGCGACGAAAGCGACTTCTCGCAGTTCGTGAAAGCGTAAAGCGCGACGATCGCCTTCTCCTGGCTTTCGCCAGTCTGCAGTTCAAGTTCGATCTTCACCGTGTCATTGGTGAGGTCGTGGAGCTTGCGCACCGGCACCTTTTTCTTCTTGATCGCCTCTTCGATGGATTCGGCGAGCGAATCGGTCGTCTCGCCCCACGGAAGTTCGGTGACGACAAGTTTGTTCTTGCCGTCCTTCTCGATCTTCGCGCGTACCTTCACCTTGCCGAGCCCGTCCTGGTATTCGGAGACGTCGAGCGTGCCGCCGAGCTGGAAATCGGGATAGAGCCTAAACGGCTTTTTCTGGATGCAGGCTATCTCCGCCTCCAGAAGTTCGATGAAGTTGTGCGGCAGAATCGCCGTCGAAAGTCCGACGGCGATACCGTCGGCGCCGAGCATCAGGAGAAGCGGCAGTTTAGCCGGCAGATAGACCGGCTCTTCCTTGCGCCCGTCGTAATTGGGAACGAAAGCGGTCGTCTTCCGGTTGAAAATCTCCTTGCGCGCGAGCTCCGAAAGCCGGCATTCGATATATCGCGTCGCGGCGTGGGGCATTCCGGTCAGAAGCGAGCCGTAGTTGCCCTGCCCGTCGATGAGATACCCCTTGCCTTCGCCCCAGAGCTTGTTGGCGAGCACGCAGAGCGCGTCACCGATCGACGCGTCGCCGTGAGGATGGTACTGCATGGCGTGGCCCACGATGTTCGCGACCTTGGTGTAGCGCCCGTCGTCCTTTTCCCAAAGCGAATGCATGATGCGTCGCTGCACCGGTTTCAGGCCGTCCTCGACGGCCGGAATCGCGCGCGAACAGATGACGTACGCCGAATACTGGCGGAAATTGAAGTCGAAAAGTTCGCGCATCGGACCCGACCCGGTCAGTCCTTTGGCCGCGGTATCGGGCGGGGCCGGAGGAAGTTCCTTCTCGCTTTTCTCCGGCTTGCCGTTCCTGCCGGAGTCCTCGCCGCCGCCGGCCGGAACCGCGGGGGCGAACATTTCGAGATTGTCGAACAAACTCGGCGGTTGACTGCTGCTGTCTTCTTTTTTTGCCATTTTTTCCCGTCAGCTGAAATTGTCAGAAATCGGTCGAATCGCAAACGAGCGAATCCATGATGTAGTCCTTGCGCTCGGGAGTGTTGCTGCCCATGTAGAACTTGATCGTCTTCTCGACATCGTGGTCGTCGGCGCAGGTCACCGGCGTAAGACGCATGTCCCTGCCGATGAAATCCTTGAACTCCTTGGCGTTCAACTCGCCGAGCCCCTTGAAGCGCGTGATCTCGCAGCCGCGGCCGCACTTCTTGATGGCGCACTCGCGCTCCTCGTCGGTGAAGCAGTAGTACTGCTCCTTCTTGTTGCGCACTCGGAAAAGCGGAGTCTCGAGAATGAACACCCGCCCGTCGGTGACAAGCGGACGGTAGAAGCGCATGAAAAACGTCGTGAGGAGCATGCGGATATGCAGCCCGTCGACATCGGCGTCGGTCGCGAAGATGATCTTCGAATACCGCAGATGATCGAGCGTGTCTTCGATGTCCAGCGTCTTGATGAGATTGAAAAACTCCTCGTTCCTGTAAAGGACGTCCTTGTTGAGCCCGCAGGTGTTGAGCGGCTTGCCCTTGAGGAAAAACACCGCCTGGTTCATGGCGTCGCGCGCGAGGCCGAGCGTGCCGCCGGCGGACTGGCCTTCGGTGAGGAAGATCATCGTGTCGTCCCCCTCGGGACGACCCGTCTTCTTGTCGACCTTGTCGAGCTTGAGATGGTTCTTGCAGTCCTTGAGCTGCGGCACGCGCACCGATACGGCCTGGGTGCGTTCGCGCGCCTGCTTCTTGATGGTGCTGAGCTGGGCGCGGATCTTGCCTGTCTCTTCGATTTTGGCGATGAGCTTGTCGGTCTCGGCGGGCGAGCGGTGGAGAGCGGCGAGAATCTCCTTGCGCATCTCGGCGACGAGATCGGCGCGGATGTCGTTCATCACGAACTTAATCTTGGTCTGACCTTCGAAAACGGGATTCATTATCCTGAGGCTCACCGCCCCGATGAGCCCGTCGCGGATGTCGTCGCCGTCGAATTTCCTCTTCGCGCCGTAGTCGTTGAGCGCCTTGGTGAGCGCCTCTTTGAACGCCGTCAGATGCGTGCCGCCGTCGGTCGTGTACTGGCCGTTCACGAACGAATGGTATTCCTCGCCGAAACGGTTGGTGTGGGTGAAGATGATCTCAAGCGTCTTGGTCTTGACGTGGAACGGCGCATAAAGCTTCTCGAACTGCGCTTCGTCGGCCACGAGATCGGCAAGACCGTGATCGGAGCAGATGCGCTGTCCGTTGAGATTGATCGTGAGTCCCGCATTGACGTAGCAGTACATCTTCATGCGTCTTACCACGTGCTCTTCGCGGACCTTGAAATTCTTGAGCACCTTGACGTCCGGCTTGTAGCGGATGAAGGTTCCGTGCGGCTCTGACGTCTTGCATCTGCCGCGCTTTTTGGACTTCAGCCGCCCTTCTTCGAAGAAGCCCTCGGAATATTCCCCCTCGCGGAAACTGCGCACCTCGAAAAACTCGGAAAGCGCGTTCACCGCCTTGGTGCCGACGCCGTTCATGCCGGCGGAGAACTGGAAGCTGTCGGAGTCGAACTTTCCGCCGGTGTTCATCTGGCTGACGCAATCGACCACCTTGCCGAGCGGAATGCCGCGCCCGTAGTCTCTTACGCTCGTCTCGCCGGTGTCGTAATCGACCGTGACGTCAATGCGTTTTCCCTCTCCCATGACGAATTCGTCGATCGAATTGTCGATGACTTCCTTCATCAGAATGTAAATGCAGTCATGGTACATCGCGCCCGTCCCGGGCTCGCCGACGTACATTCCGGGACGCGTTCTGATGTGCGTCACCGGATCGAGCGTTTTGATACTGGTATCTCCGTAATTCTTTGCCATGATAAGCGGTATTATATCAAAAACACGCCACCTGAAAGCAGTCGACCCCTTGATCCCGCTTTTGGCGACAATTTGTCCTACTTTTACAGAATCACGATAAAAACGAAGGTAAACCCATTTTAAGCAACGCCTGCGCGTTCAAG
>JAFVZE010000176.1 GCA_017508315.1 Kiritimatiellia bacterium
GGCTCCCAGATGGGAACCTGCCTCTTTGCCGTTCACCTTGACCGTCGCGGTGATCGACGCCCCGAGACAGCGGATAAAATACCGGCGCTGCGGCTTCGGCGCCGGAAGCGGACGCGAATAGACGACACGCTTGCGCTCGTACGAGTTGATGCAGGAAGAGTTCTTGGCGTAGCGTTCGCTCGAAAGGACCTCCCTGCCGTCGCAGGCGTCTTCAATGTTCCAGCAATGCGGAACGCTGACCGGATACGTCCGCCCGTCCGCCTCTCTGAGCGTCCATTCATCCCCGCCCAGATCAACCGTTACTCGTCCTGCTGCGGCCGAGAACGACATAAACAGAATCGACAGCAGAAAAAGAGCCGCAACCTTGTTTTTGAAAATCATTTCATTTCCTCGATGAGAATGTCGTCGAACCAGGCTGTGCCGGTTGCGTTGGTTATGCGAGGCTGCACGAATGCGAGCGAACCGATGTTGGTGTTTTTCTTCGATACAAATTCAATCGACACATGCACCCAGTCAGTCGTGCCGGTAAGGAAGGCAAGAGCCGGCGCGGCGCGGTCGACGTTGTCGTGAAAGCAGAGCGAAACACCGGCATTCCGGCGAAAACCTTTGATATCCCTGCACTTCACAAAAAAGCTGACCCGATAGCGGGTGTTCGGCTTCATCCGCTCGACTCCCTTTACCAGCATACGCTTGGCGCAGGCGCGGACAAAGGCGCCCTCAACCGACGCATCGTTCGATTCAAGGCGAAGGCTACCGCCCGGAGAGACGCAGATTTCGCGGTCAATAGAGACGTTGCCGTTCGTCGACGCCTCCCAGCCGTCGAACGTCGAAAAATCCCCGTTGGCCACCAGATTGACCGCCGGATGCGTCAGGCGCCGATTCTGCTCTTCCTGAACCGACATTCTCGCATTCTCCTTGCGCACCAAATCCGCGAGCGGCGAGAGAATTTCACGGCGGAAGAAGTCGATGCGCTTCGCCGCGAGCGAATCTGCCGCGACCTTGCGCGCCGCCGCATCAAAAAGCCCCTCCCAGCGCTCTATCTTCGCCGGAGAATATATCTTGCGGTAAAGCTCCACCGGGTCTGGAGGCAGCAGCACCGGCCCGAAACGTCCCATCACCATCGCGTTTTCACGCCCGTAGATTTCGTTTATCCAGCACGATTCAAGATCGTTGTAGAATTCCGCCATCTCCGGCGCGGCCGCCGCGAACATCAGACGGTGATGTTCCTCAAGCAGCTCTTCAACGTCCACCTTGCCGTGCCATGCTATGCGGGAGTAAACGTAGTAGTTGAGATAGTTGTAGATCGTCTTGTCGGATTCCGACTCGAGAAACGCGCCGAAAATATTGCCGGAGACGGACGTAAAATACTCGGCGAACGCCCGCGGCGCGATCTGCGGCAGAAGCGGAATATCCATTTCTCCGTACTTGTGGGGATAAGTCCACAACCAGACGCTGCGAGAGCCGCCCATCTTCGCGTCCCACGCCTTGATCTCGTCATATTCGGCTTTTGCGTCACGCGGTCTTGCCGCTTTCCACGGCCCCTGCATGGCGACCATCACCCGGACATTGTCCGGGATCGTGAAGTCAGGAATGCGTGAATACGGCTTATAGGCCATCTGGGTCAGAATCGCCGGGCACCCCGCCGCACGGAGCCGCCGGGCGAGAGCCGAAGTCTGCCGCCAGATGAGATCGGAGGCGTAATCGGTCGGATCGGACTTTGAATAGGCCGCCTGACACCCTTCGCACATGCACTGACGGAATCCGTCCTGCGGCATCACATCCACATAATCGCCGGCGAACGAGCCGTCGCCCATGCCTCTGCCCCGGGGAACGCGGCGTCCGGCGGCGAAGTAGGCGAGAATATCCTCGTAGAACTGGTTCCACACCGGACCCGACTGACAGAGGTGGTAGTTGCGCCACGACAGCTTGTCGTCCGGTACGATCTGAGTGTCGCGCGTACCGTCCTTGCGCAGCTGCAGGTATTCAGGATGCGTGTCTCGAAAGCGGTGCGTTATGCGAAAGCCCAGCTGCCCGTGACAGCACGGAATGCGGAAGGTGTGCATCCTCGTTCTGAGCCAGTTGAGATTCTCGCCTGTCTTTCCGCCATATTCTCCGTCGGCTTCCGCCGCCCAGTCGCCGTCGCCGCGCTGATAGTAGTGGCGGACGGTGAACCACGGCGATGAAGTTATATTGATATTTGGAAGTCCGACATACGCTTTAGGCTGCACAACCGTACCGAGCTCCCCGGGAAAATAAAACCGCACCCCGACGTAACGCTCAAGAAATTCGTAAACGCCGAAAAGCGTTCCGCGCTCAAACTTTAAATCAGCCTTGCGACC
>JAFVZE010000177.1 GCA_017508315.1 Kiritimatiellia bacterium
AGTAATAATGGACGGACCATTTCTTTCCGTGCCTTGCAAGCGATTGCAATGACTTTTTCCTTGTCGCTTTGGGCGGATGATTATTTTCTGTCGGTGAATAACGCCGATTGGAATTCCTCAAGTTGGATAAGACTGGGCGATCCGTCGGCAGGCAAGGTAGCGCCCTCTGCGGGAAATGTTTATTGGGTCGTCAATGGGTTTACGGACCCTGCCGGTGAAACGGTGGCCGCAGGCACTCTGAACAATTCTGAAGCAACATTTCCCGCGCCTCTGTGCATCGGTGCCCCCTCCGATTCGCCGTTCGGCTCGAGAAGCGGAACCCTTGCCGCGAAATTCGGCACATGGAATATGAGGTTTTCCGAAATCCGCTGGTACAACGGTACAATAGAGGAGGCCATGTATTATTCCCGCAGCTATTATGGCGTATTGAAGCTGTTCAACGACGGGGATGACGTTGTCCATCGGTTCGTTTACAACCCTGACAAGAAGACTGTGCTCGCCTGTGATCTGGAGGCGGAATCGGCTGATGCGGTGTTTGCCGTCTCGAGATGGGGCGGAACCGTGCCGACGGTCGGGAATCTGGATAAAACGGGAAACGGCATTTTCATGCAGGGAGACAACTTCCGCTATCGCGGTTCTTTCGTCATAGGCTCCGACTGCGCATACGTGCCGTTCAGAATCGGCGGAGAACATACATTGGGCAACCCGCATGTGCCTCAGCCGGCGGCGCTGCGCCTTCCCGACAACGGAGCGTTCGGTGTTCTTGCCGCGGCAGGGATGCAGTCGCGGACGCGCGGTATTCGGTTGGAGGGCGCTACCGCCTATCTGTTGACGGATACGGGCACCTCGACGCTGCGCTATGGCGTTTCGCGCGCGGCGGGCGTTTCCGGCGTTCTGGTCAAATATGGCCTTGGGACCAATATCCTCGACTGTGTTTATTCCGCCGGCGATATCGTGGTGCGGCAAGGCGTCTTGCGTATCGGTGGCGGCGCTTCGTTTCCCGAGGGACAGAAATTCATCGTCGAGGACGGCGCTCGGCTGGAGATCGGTTATTGCGGCGGGCTCGGCCGTCACACGGTCACCTGTGAAGGTTCGGGAACGTGTGTCTATCCTGATGACGCGCATCCGACGGAGAATGGCGGCTGGACGTGGGATTTCACGCCGCAGAATGTCACGGGGGACGGTTTCTCCGCCACCTTCGCTAACCGGGTGTTGACGATTGACGTCGCACGCGATGCCGTTGCCTCATACGATTACTCGGCATTGGCCGCCACCGGCTGGATCACCAATATCGTCAAAACGGGCGAGGGAACGTGGCAGCCGGCGGTTGCGCCGAATTACCATGGCGATTTTACTTTGAAAGAGGGCATTACGCTGGTGACGGAGAAGGGGCAGCTCGGGGCCGAATGCGGCGCCGTCTCCAAGGAATCCGCCGCTTCGCTTCAATTGAGCGGTGCCGATGTGTTGGTGCGCGGGAAACGCATTGTTCTCGCCGGAGCGGTCAATTCGTCGTTTACCGACAGCTCTGCGTGGGAAAAAGGGCTGTTGTCCGACTGCGTTATCGTCCTGTCTGGGGATTCGTCATGGGTCGAATCGAAAACCCATCTGGCATTTGCGCGGCGCTCTTCGGTTGACGTGTGCGGTTGCCATCTCGCCCTTTCTCCCAGCAATTGGGGATTCGCGCAACTTTCCGATATTGCCGTCACCAACAGCTCTTCGACGGCCGGCAGGATTTCAATCGGCTGGAACCGCCAATTGCGTATCGGCGACGGAACGGAATTTCGCGGAGGCGCGCAGAACACCGTTACGGCCTCCTCCGGCAGCGAAGCCAACAGCGCGTTCATATTTGTCGGAAGAGCAAAAGGAGACTGGACATTGAAACCCGGGGCGAGTAACGGCACTCTGACATCCGGCGTCCGCGCCGGGCAGGCCTCGTCGGCGAATGAATATCGATACGGATATGACGGGCCATTGGAAATCAGCGGCTACACCAAATTCAACTTTCAGCAGAAAAACGGGTGCCTGACGTTCGGCGGGAAGGTGACGGGCAGCGGGACGATCGATGTGCGCGGCGGTATCGTGAATTTCAACGGAACCGGACATGACTTCAGCGGCACCGTGGTGCTGACGAATGAAACCTCTACCGTTCTTCCAGCCGCGGTCCGTGTCGGCCCCGGCGCGTCGCTGCCGGGTGCGTCGGCGCGGAATGAAGCGGGCACTTTCTCGTTTGACGGAGCGTTGCCTGTGACGCCATCGCTTGTTTTCGCGGCGGGTACCGCATTGGACATGAACGGGAAGAATCTGACGGTTGCGGATATGGACGGCTTTCCGACGGTCGTGAATCCCGCTCCGCTGACGATTACGGGGACGTGGACGGTCGCATGTGCCGATCTGCTGGAAGGGGAAACATTGGAATTGGGGATCGGGTCTCTTATGTTCGGGCCGGAGGCATCTGTCCGAATTCTGGACAGGACATCTGATCTGAAAGAATGTGTCGCCGCAACAGCCGGCGGCGGCATCTCCGGGGTGCCGTCGGTATCGGGCTGGAAGGCGGCGAGCGTGCGTATATCCGGCGGGATGCTTCGGATCGGCAGTCGCGGTCTGTGCATCAGCATCAGGTAGGCTCATCGCGGTGAAACGGAGTAAAGGAAATAACTACAAATGAAAACAATCGACAAAGCGATATCGATGACGGTTGGTGCGCTGATCGCGGCACCGGCGGTTCTGGCCGCTTCTGTGGTGGAGATCGAGATTGATCCGTCTCTTCCGCCCGTCAAGGATCTGACGATGCTGAAAGCCGGCGCCGGGATGGGGTTCAACGGATTCCTCGGCGAAGGGGTTCACGCGAATGCCGACTGGTACTACAACACGCACCGCGAAGATACCGCGCGGGCATTTGCGGAATCGGGAACGGAACTCGTGCGCATCACCGATGCGGTCGTCCATCATCAGGGAGAGCGGGCGGAGCGGGTGATGTTTGCGACCCGCTGGGCCCGTCACGCCTGGGGCCGCGCAGCGCTGGATATGAAAAGATGGCGCAGTTGGACGGCGCAGGAGAATATGTTCGGGTTTTTCAAGGAGCATCGCATGAAGGTCATGCTTTGCCTCAACGGCAGCGTGTATGATCCGGATGCGGATGCCATGACCGATGACGACGGGAAAGTCGAGCGGGCGACGCTCGATTTTCTGCGGTGGATTCAGGATCGCGGATATGCCGAAACGGTCGTGGGCGCGGAACTGGAGAATGAGCCGTATTACGGAAGAAAGCCGGCGGATTATGCCAGACGCTGGAACCGCATAATCCCCAAGATCCGCGCCTTATGGCCGGACTTGTCCATCGGGCTGCCGATCGCGATCTACGCCGAGAACGATCCGGATATCGCGGCCGTGAGAAGACGCGGGGAGCTGACGGACGCGCTGGACGGCCCGACGCACACCGCCGCCCATATAAATCAATGGACGGGCAATGCCATCAAGTCGATGAGCCGCGAGGCGCTTTCGGGAATTTCACATGTGCAGATCCATACCTACGGGGCGAACGGGAGTTATACCGCCAATCATGGCGGCATCCGCAAAGCGAGGCGGATGTTGAAAATATATCCCGAACTTGCGGGGCGAAACTTTTGGATCACGGAATGGCGCGATCGGTCCGACGAGGATATTGTCTGTCATCGGCAGTTCTCCAGAACGCTCTGGAAGGCGCAGTATCTGCAGATGGCGGTCGCCCAGCGCGATGTCGATGCGACTTTTCTGCACGCGAACGGCACGTGCGCCGGAAATCTGTACCAGAGCAACGGACGGTTCTGGGTGATGCAGCGTGATATCTTCGGCGGGACGAAACTGCCGGATACCACAGGCGACGGAAACTGGAGGCTGGATGTGGGAACGGCGGGGCCGCTCTTTCGGCTGTTCAATGACGCTCTGCGGCGAAATCCCCTCATTCTTGCGCATGGCGATGAAAAGAATTACGGTTTCGATGCCAACACGAGAATGTACGACGCTGATGTCATGCGGTATTTCGCCGAGCGGGACGGCAAGAGCATTCCGCCGCGCGATACCGATCTCACATGGCTTATCGC
>JAFVZE010000178.1 GCA_017508315.1 Kiritimatiellia bacterium
AAACGGAAAGAGCGCTGCTGCTCGGATATTGCGCGAAAGACAACCTGAGCCACAGCCGGATCACCCGCGTTCCGCTCGACTGGCTCTACGGTCCGGCGCGCGATGACGATCTCGGAGGATATTTTCGCGACTGACCTGCGGCGGCGCAGGCGGAAAGGAAGACGGTTATGAATCACGACAAGAGTGAAAAACTGAAACTGCGCCTGTTGGGAGGTTTGATCGCGCTAAGCGCCTTTTCCGCGTTCGCCGGGAATACGTATTACGTCGACGCGGTATACGGCGACGACGGAAACGACGGGCTCCGGCCCGGTGTCGGACATGCCCGCAAGACGCTTGCGAAAGTCATGGAGCTTGTCACCGCAAACCAGAACGACGTCGTCTATGCAGCTCCTGGGCGTTACGTTGAAGGGACTGTTGCCGTCGATACTGCCGTCTA
The DNA here is from genome assembly GCA_017508315.1 of Kiritimatiellia bacterium. Taxonomy (GTDB): domain Bacteria; phylum Verrucomicrobiota; class Kiritimatiellia; order RFP12; family UBA1067; genus UBA1067. Next base: position 437 of record JAFVZE010000178.1, read on the forward strand.
CCGGGTGTCAATTCCGGCCCGCACGGCATTAATCGCATCCGGAAGGGCCGAAGAGACTTTTATTGTGGGCGCATCAGCGGACGAAGGAAAAGCGGCAGACGCCTACGGCAATGGCGAGGGAGCGGTGCGTTGTGTGAAAATGGCGGCAAATTCGCGACTTTCGGGTTTTACCGTGACCGGAAGCCGGACTGAAGCCGCTCCGACCGGAGGAACTTATTCCGGTGCCATCGCCGGCGATTCGACCAGTAAAATAGACGATTGCATCATTACCGACAATGTTGCTTATCGCGGCGGCGGCGGATATTATTCCGGATATTTTGTCCGCTGCTTCTTCAAAGACAACGTCGCGGTCAATGGCAACGGATCGTGTCTAGTGGGAGGTTTCGCATACAACTGCGTTTTTGACAACAAGTACGGGAATGCGACATATCAGACCACATGCTACAACTGTACGTTCACCGGAAAAGGCTATGGTGCGAAAGAGGCCTCCGTCTACAACGGAATTATGGCGGTGGAATACGACGCCAATGTCTCATTGTACAGCTGTGTTTATATAAATAGTCCCAATCGCAGCGCCAAGCTTATCGACGAGAACAGCGTATTGAAAGTGAAGGCGGATATCAAGCTTGATGAAAAATACGCTCTGCAGGCGGGCAGCGCGGCGATTGATGCAGGGTCGAATCTCCTTTACAAAACGGCCGCCGGGTATGAACATCAGGAGCGGTTCGATTTCCGCCGCGGACAGCGTATGGTGAACGGGCGCATCGACTGCGGCGCGATCGAATTCGGCGGCGGTCTGCGCGGAGATCTTGCCGGGGCGCTCAATCCCGCCGGTCGGATGCGCATCGAGAAGCTTGAAGGGGAAGTGACGACGAACGGCCAGGGCGCGGTCCGTATGCCGGCCGGGTCGTCGATGCGTGTTTTCTATCCGTATCCGGCCGGAGCGTCAGGCAAAGTTGATTTCCGTTTCTGTACGGCGGTTGTCGGCTCGGCTGCGTTGACGGTCAAGCGACTCGACGCCGCAACGCCGTTTATGACGATTGAGGAATCGGGAGAATCCGTATTTTCTTCCGATGTTCATGAGACGCTTGTTTTTGAAGTGGCCGGTGACGAGGGCGCCGCGGTTGAGCTTTCCGGTTTTTACAACGCCTCATACATATTCATTGACGATCCCAAAGGGGTGCTTAATGTCGAAGGCGGAACGGTCGGCATCAATGAAATCATTCCCGGCGGAGAGACTCGTGCAGTCACGTTGATGCGCAATGTGTCGTTGTCGAGCCGGTGTGTTGGAGTTGCGGTGAACGGAACATGCCATGCGTTTCAGGGTGAAAATTCCGATGTGCCGCTGATTTTGGAACTCAAGGACGGAGATTTGCCGAGGGTTGTCAAACCGGTTTTCGCCGACAGCGCCGACTGGTATGTGGACGACAACAGCGGCAGCGACGATAATGCGGGAGACGCTCCCTATCGCGCAAAGAAGACGTTGGCCGGCGCGATGGCGATTCCGGCGTTGATTTCCGGGGATGTTGTGCACGCGGCGCCCGGCATTTACGACGAAGGGCTGATGCCGCCGACGGGGTCGACCACGAATCGGGTTTTAATTCCGGCCGGAGTCGCATTGGTCGCCGACAAGGGACCGGATGTAACCGTGATCGAAGGATATGTTCCCGCGACTTCTCCTGACGGCACTTCGATTTCCACGAACGGCGGACCTGCTTCCGTGCGCTGCGTAGGTATGAATACGGGGGCATCTGTAAAAGGGTTTACGCTTCGTAACGGCTCTACGGCGATTGAACCCGGAGCGGGCGAGAGGTATCTCGGGCAGGGAGGCGGCGCGCACGGCGGGACCGTGATCGACTGCGTGATTTCCAACTGTTACGCCGTTCGCGGCGGTGCAGCTTCCGGTGCGCAGTTGATCCGCTGCCGGGTGTCCAACTGCGGAAATGTGACCGGGAAGAATGCGCAAGGCGGCGTTGCCAAGGTGACGGCGGACGCATTGAACGGCGGGTCTATCTATGACACGTATGTCACGGGCAGCGCATTTAATCTCACGAGAATCGTGAACAGTGTGGTCCTTTCGTCCGCCTGGCATACCCAGGGCGGTTTCACTCCGGTGTACAATTCATACATCGGCAGCGACAACGGACAGCTTGCGCTGACGAACAGTTATGTGCTTGGGATGAAAGCGACGTCAATTCTCGGTGAAGGTTCGGTTTCCGGCGTGAATCTGATGGCGAATCATATCGATAGAGCGACACTTCGTCCGCTGGCGACGTCGCCGGCGATTGATGCCGGCAATGTAAAGTATTATGTCTATCCGGCGGGGTTCGCGCATGAAGCGGGCAGGGACGTTTCCGGCGGGCAGCGCATTTACAACGGGCGGATCGACGTCGGCTGCGGCGAGTACGACTGGCGCGGCGCCTTTGCGCAGTCGCTCGACGCGAAGGGTCGTATAGAGGTCGCCGAAGCCGGCGGAACGGTGTCGACAAACGCGTCCGGAGGGCTTGTTCTTTCCGGAGAAACCGCGTTGACGCTCTATTGGCGGCTTGCGCAACCGGGCGAACGCCTGTTCAGCGTCGCCGGCGAAGGTGCCGACGGAGTAACGGTTTTTGTCGACGGAGAGGAGATTGTCCGCGGCGAAGACGGAGTCTTCAGGTTTTTCGCCGGCGCCGGCGCCGTCCGCGTGACGATCCGCCTGTCGGGAGACGCTGCGGCCGTTGTCGGAGATTTCCGCCGCGGAGTGTCCGGTTTTCCCATTATTGTAAGATAGCAGGAATGCAAGGCTTGAAATGAAGAAATCCGCAATCGTTCTTTCCGTCGTTCTGGGAGCGGCGGCCGTATCCGCAAAACCGCTTGCATTGGTAGGCAATGACAATGAAGTGCAGGCGGTTCAGAGCGACATCACCAACCGCGAGCGGATTCCGAGCGTCGTGTTTCTCAAATCGCTTCCGGAATCGTACGATGATTTCGCCGCCGTCGTTTTCTGCGGTCCGACGCCGCGCGGCGTTAAAACCGAAGACATTCCCGCCGGAGTGCGCGTTGTGCGTTGCGAGGCGGTTTCGGCATTGCGAAACAGGTATTTCCGGGAAAAGAAACCGTTGGCGGAGGCGGACAACAAGGGTGAGTCTGTCCTTACGGCGGAGGGAGAACACGTGCGGGATATGACCGAGCGCAACCGCAAGGCGATTCTCGCCGTTCCCGGCATCGACCGTTCGCTTCCGCCGTGCGAATGGGATACGGTGCCGCTCGGCGCTCCGGGTCCGCTCGTTTACCCGCAGGAACTCCCGCGCAAGCCGGAATTCCGTTCACCGCCGGTTCGGGGGGAAGGGCTTGCGCTTCTGGACGGAGCGCGGCAGGCGGTGATCGTCGCCGACAAGCGCCGCTGGCGGCCCGTGGCGCTGGCAAAGGAGCTTGCGTGGCATCTCGAAAAAATGTCCGGCCGGCCGTTCAGGGTCGTATCTTCCGCCGAGGCTGCGGAGACGACGCCGGTCGTCGAGCTGCGCGAGGTTCACGGCAAACCGCTCGGACGCTCGGAAATCCGCCGCGAGGGCGACCGTCTCGTCCTGTCCGGCGAGTCGAACGGACTTGGACATGCGCTTACGTACTTTCTGGAGTCGCTCGGCTGCCGCTATCTCTGGCCGGGGACGGACGGAAAGGTGATTCCGAAGAAAGAGACGATCGTCTGCCCCGATATCGCCTACTCGTTCGTTCCGTCTCTCAAGGTGCGCGAGATCCGCGAATATGAGGGGATGCATAAGCGCGAATTCGCAAATATCGGTCTTGATATGGATGCGTTCGCCGCGGCATACCGTACGGCGGCGGATCATCCGGGCAACCGGGGGTTTTTTGCCTGGCACGGCGTCAACGACGGACGCAATCTCGGCGGCAACTACCGCTGGGGGCATTACTTCGCCGATTACTACAAACGCTTCAGCGAGAGCAATCCTGAATGGTTTGGAATGCAGGCGAACGGTAGCCGCATCCAATATCTCGGCGACCGGTCAAACCGTCCTACGCTGTGTCTCAGCAATGCCGCACTTGCCGAACAGGCGGCGAAAGACATCTCGGATACCTTCGCGAAGCATCCCGATATTCTGGCGCATTCGATCTGTTTGCCCGACGGCGGGTATATGGGGCAGTGCATGTGCAGAGCGTGCCGCAGTCTCGATCCGGTGAACGCTCAGCCGATCGTGAATCATACGTGTTCGCCGCTCTGGCGCACCTATCCCTATGTCGCGCTTACCGATCGCGTAATGACGTTCAACAACCGCATTGCCGAGGCCGTCGCCGCAAAATATCCCGACCGCAAGCTGTCGGCGTACGTCTATTCGTACTACGAAGCGCCGCCTAAAACCGTAAAACCGCATCCCTCGCTCGTGCTGCTTACCGTCGCGGGAACGTACACCGGCAGGGACCGTTCGAACGCCAGGCGCAACATCGCCGCGTGGTCGACGTTCGGCAACGAACTTTTCTGGCGCCCGAACGGGCTCGGCGGATGGAAAGTCAATATGCCGCAGTCGCTCGCCCGAGCGCTTTTCGAGGATCTGGAGGCTATCAAGTGCAACAATGTGATCGGCACCGATTTCGACGATTTCCGCCGTCAGTGGGCCGGGCGCGGTTTCGAGACGTATATGCTCGCAAAGGCGCATCTCAATCCCGACCGCCTCGATTTCGATACGATCGCGCGCGACTGGTGCGAGAAAGGATTCGGCGCGGCGGCGGACGATATCGCGCGGTACCTTTCAGAGCTGGAGAAATACGGCGATCGCGCGGCAGCTGCCGGTGCAAGCGCGAACGACTACGCGACCGGGTTCGACATTGAGCTCTTCGCCGGCATTCTTAAACGTGCCAGAGTGTCCGCTGCCGATGATGTGGCCGTTTTGCGGCGCATCGCGTTTCTCGAAACCGCGCTCGTCTACGCCCGCTGGGAGAAACGGCTCGCCGAGGCGGTCGTTGCCGGCGATCGCGCGTCCGTTGCGGCGATTCAGCGCGATTATCTGGCGTTTGTGCGGGAACACGCCGCCGAAAACGCGGTTGCGTTCCATCCCAAATCGCTCGGCAGCACGTTTGTCTCGCCCAATATGCGCGGCGCGTACTGACAATCAGGGTTTTTCGGTGCAGTTCACGGTGAGCATGAAATGAAAATGGACGGGTTCTTTTTCTGGTAGAATACCAGTTGCTAACCAAAGGACCACGTCCAATGAGTAATATACTAAAAAAGACGAAGTATCTGAGAGGGTCGAAGAGATTCAAGAAGATTATCAAACTGCTTGGCGAGAATGTAGAGACATTGGCATTCAAAATCCATTCGTTGTTGAGCGCTATCCGGGAATTGTATCTGGAGGCGAAAGTCCGATTTATAACCGGTCGTCCGCGTAAGACTGAAAAGCGCCTTCAGATGAAAAAGTCTACGACGAATAAAGAAGGGGTGTGAAAATAAATTTTCATAGGGTTTTATTGGGCTTTTTTGAAAACTGGGATAAATCACCCCAGAAAAGTGGGATAAGGGTGCAGGGTTTTCGGGATTAGCGGGAAAACGCAGGATATGGTATAATTTCCGGAAATGGCGAAGCAGATAGAAGATCCGCGTCCCGGATGGGACGAATACTTCATGAATATCGCGCAGGTCGTCGCAACGCGTTCGAATTGTTCGCGGCGGCATGTGGGCGCGGTAATCGTGCGCAATCGCCATATTCTGGCGACCGGCTACAACGGAACCCCGCACGGCGTCAGGAACTGTTTCGCCGGCGGATGTCCGCGCTGCGCCCATACGACGAAAAGCGGTTCCCGCCTCGAGGAGTGCCTTTGCGTCCATGCCGAACAGAAC
>JAFVZE010000179.1 GCA_017508315.1 Kiritimatiellia bacterium
CGCAAATCGCCCATATCAAAATGTGCGTACCGTTGCCCGAACCGAAGACGTCACATTGACAAGGCACGGCTTAAGCATCAATAGAAAAATCCAACGCCGGTATCACTGTACAACAGTTGCACATTCGAGTAACCGATTACCTGCGGTTGTTTGCCGCGGGGGTTTATGATATAATTCTGGAAAATATTTCAGAACACACAAAGAAAGCGGAGGACAAAATGGGCGAAGTGATCGGTGCGGGCGAACTGCACAAGGGCGTAAAACTGCTGATCGACGGCGAGCCTTGGGAAATTACGGAATTTGATTTTTCGAAGCCCGGCAAGGGACAGGCGATCTACAACTGCAAGCTCCGCAACATGATGACCGGCGGCGGAATGTCCAAGAGCTACCGCTCGGGCGACAAGTTCGAGAAACCCGATCTCACCCAGCAGGATGTCACCTACTCATACGACGACGGGCAGGCGTTCGTCTTCACCGACGACAACTTCGAGGAAATCCGGGTCAGCTACGACGTGATGGGCGACAAGAAGTACTTCCTCATGGACGAAATGGAAGTGAGCGCGCTTTTCTTCAACGAGAAGGTGATCGGGGTGGCGCTTCCGCAGCTCGTCGAGCGCAAGGTCATCAAGGTCGAGCCCGGCGTGAAAGGCAATACCGCTTCCGGCAAGGTGACGAAGCCCGCTACGGTCGAGGGCGGCTACACGCTCGCGGTGCCGCTTTTCATCAATGAGGGCGATGTCATCCGCATCAACACCGAGTCCGGCGAATACAACGACCGTACCGCCACCAAATAAGGCAGCAGAGCGTCATGACACTGAAAAAGACCACGCAGACCCAGGAACCGCTTGCGGCGGCTCCGACCGGCGGAGCGACGATCGCAGACCGCTTCAAACTGGATATGCCCGATCCCAATGCGGCCAAGCCCAAAAGCGGCAAGATGGCGGCGGTGACGCTCGTTGTCGCGCTTGTCGCGCTGGCGACGGCGGGCATATTGACGTTTGTCCTGCATCAGCACTGGGAATTCCTCAAGGGCGCGTAAAATGCGCGGTTTGAAGGACGTGATGCTTTCGCCGCGGGCGCAGGCGGCCGTTAGGCTGGCGCTCGCGGAGGATCTCGTCAGTGTTGACGAGAACAGGTCTTCGCCCAGACGCGATGTGACTTCGCTTGCGCTTGTGGACGCAAAGGCGGTGGCGACCGGCGAGATATACGCCAAAGGGACCGGCTGCGTCGTCGCCGGAGCCTCGGTCGCGGCGGCGGTGTTCAAGACTGTCGATCCGGCGGTGAAGGTGAAGATTCTCCGTCGCGACGGCACGGCCGTGAAGCCCGGGGAGCCGATTCTCGTTTTTCGCGGCAAAGCCCGCTCGATTCTCGCCGCGGAGCGCACAGCGCTCAATTTCATGCAGCGCATGTGCGCTACGGCAACGCTCGCCAGAAAATTTGTCGACGCCACGAAGCGTTACGGGACGCTGATTCTCGATACTCGCAAGACCACTCCGGGTCTCAGGGTGTTCGAGAAGTATGCGGTTTTGTGCGGAGGAGGATCCAATCACCGCATGGGAATGTACGATCGTGTGCTCATGAAGGACAATCACCGCCGGTTGTGGCGCGGGGGCGATCCCGACGCGCTCGACGAGGCGGTCGCCGCCGCCCGCGGAAAATTCCCCGATCTTGAGGTCGAGGTGGAGGTCGAGAGTCTCGCCGAGTGCGCAAGCGCCCTCAAGGCGAAGCCGGAGTGGATTATGCTCGACAATATGTCGCTTGCCGACATGAAGAAGTGCGTGCGCATGTGCAGGGGGATTTCCAGAACCGAAGCTTCCGGCGGCATCACGCTTGAGCGGGCGAAGGAAGTGGCCGCCACGGGAGTTACGGCGATTTCGCTCGGGTGTCTTACTCATTCGGCGGGATCTGTCGACCTGTCGCTGGAGTGGTCGGCGGTCTGAATGAATAAAACGGACGGCGGGGTTTTGATCCGCCGTCCGTTTTTTCGTGCGCGGAGACGATTCCGGTTTTACAGCCCGGGGACTCCGTCGGTGGCGGCGCTTATGCGCTTGAGCAGCGCCGCGTGCGCAGATTCGAATTCCTCCGATCCCATGGGTTTGTCGTTCCAGTCGATGAAAGCCTGCTGCAGTTCCAGGAAGAACCTGCGCGTAGCGTCTTTTTCCGGGAACTCGAAATCGCCGAGAAGCACCTTTTCCAACGCGTCGAACATGATTTTCTGCCGTTCCACGCTGGTGGATGCGTCGGCTTCCGAAAAAGCGTTCTGCTGGAGATACACCGCGTCGAGAAATTCCGCCTTCAGGTAGACGGTGAAGTCCGCAAGCGAGGTTCCTTCTTCGCCGACCACTTTCATCATCTGTCCGATTTCGCTGCCTTTGCGCAGGATCGCCCTTGCCGCTTCCACGCGCGGCTGTTCGATGACGGAATTGTAGTGGCTCCAGGAGTCGAGCGGGTCTATCGCGGGATAGCGCCGGGCGTCGGACCGGGCGCGCGAAAGGCCGTGGAATCCGCCGACGACCTTGAGCGTCGCCTGCGTCACCGGCTCGTCGAAGTTTCCGCCTGCAGGGGACACCGTTCCGCCGATCGTCACCGAGCCGATCGAGCCGTCGCGGAGCCGGACGCGGCCTGCGCGTTCGTAGAACGCCGCGATGCGCGATTCAAGATAGGCGGGGAACGCTTCGTCGCCGGGGATTTCCTCGAGCCGACCGGAAAGTTCGCGCATCGCCTGCGCCCAGCGGGAGGTGGAGTCGGCGAGTACCAGCACGTTGAGTCCCATCTGCCGGAAGTATTCGGCGAGCGTCACCGCCGTGTACACGGAAGCTTCGCGCGATGCGACCGGCATCGACGAGGTGTTGCAGATGATGATAGTGCGCTTCATGAGCGACTGGCCGGTTTTCGGGTCGATGATTTCCGGAAATTCCTTCAGCGTCTCCACCACTTCGCCGGCACGTTCGCCGCAGGCGGCCGAAATCACGACATCGACCTGGGCATAGCGGGCGGTGGTCTGCTGGAGAACGGTCTTGCCGGCGCCGAAGGGACCGGGGATGCAGTAGGTTCCGCCGACGGCCACCGGGAAGAAAGTGTCGATCGTTCTGACGGTGGTGGGCAGCGTCTCGGTAGGCGCAAGACGCTCGGCAAAGCACTTGATCGGCACTTTGACCGGCCAGCGCTGAAGCATCTGCACTTTTATCTCCCGGCCGTTTTCGTCGGCAAGGGTGGCGATGTCTTCGGTCACCGTGTAATCGCCGGCCGGAGCGATCGACTTGAGCGTATATGCGCCCTTGAGCGCGAAAGGAGCCATTATCTTGTGGCCGGGCATGTTTTTGTTGTCGAAGATCCCTTCGCTGACCCATCCGAGCGCATCGCCGGCGGAAATCCGCGATCCCGCCTGCGCGGTGGGATGGAAGTCCCATTTGCGTTCGCGCGGCAAACCGGGGATGTACATTCCGCGCTGCAGGAAGAATTCGGCGTCTTCGGATATTTTCGCGGCCTGTCCGGCGAGCTCTTCCAGCGGATTCTGCAGTCCGTCGTAGACTTGCGCGAGCATTCCCGGCCCGAGTTCGGCGGCGAGCAGTTCGCCCGTGAATTCCACCCTGTCTCCGACGGCAAGGTCTGTCGTCGCGTCAAATACCTGCATGTCGCAGCGTTCGCCGCGCACGCGGACGATTTCGGCCATGAGCCGCTTGTCTCCGCAAAGCGCATACCCCACTTCGTTCTGGGCCACGGCTCCGCTGAACTTCACGGTTATCATATTGCCGTTCACCGTTACGATTTTTCCCGTCGCTTTTTCCGTCGCTGCCATTTTCTCGCCTCTTTCAATTTTCGTTGGATTTGACGTCGGACTCTTCGGATAGCCGGTCGAATGCCGCCATGCCCGCGTCTTTGGATATTTTCGAACGTTTCAACGCTATTTTCAGCCGTATCGCGTAAGTCGCGAGCGCACCCGCACCGAGCGGCGAAGCGCCGTCGGTCAGTTCCCCGGCGGCATCCCACCAGACACTGTCGATCGCTTCGTCGCGCTTGAACACGTCTTTCTCCTGAAAGCATGCAAGCATGCGGTTTTTCCAGTACAGCGAACACCCTTCGGCGCTTCGGCGGCACTTCTCGCCTCCGCCGCGCGCTTCGGCGGCCGCGTTGCGCAACTGGGTTTCAAGATCGTTGAACGCGCTTTCGTCGAGCCTCCCTCCGCAGGCGGACCTGAACGCTTCCCACGAAATCGGAGCCGGAGTCCCGAATGAAAGCGCAGGCAGGCTTGAAACGATATATTCCACCGGCATGATTCATCCGAGCATGGCGGCGAGATCGCCGCGCAGCCGTTTCGCGAGTTCGCCGGCGATCACTTCGCCGGTAAAGGAATGCTCGATCCGACCGTTGTCGATCTTGACCGAAAAACCGGCATCTATCGATTCGTCGGTCACCACCTTGAATTCGCCGCGATCCGCGAGCCGGGCCTTGATCGCGGCGGCGATTTCCGCGCTTGCGGCAATTTCCGCGCCGGAGCAGAGATCTTCAAGGGCTTTTGACGGCAGCGCGACTGCGGTATTCCCGTCGGCGAGCGCGGCGTTCACGTTCTCCGTCAGCAGCTTTTCGAGCATCGCGGTGACGCTTTCACGTACGGAAATCACCGTGTCGCGGGCGGCCTGACGCACCGATTCGGCGGCGCGTTCCGCGAAATCGGCGGCGTTTTTCTCCGCTTCGGCGACGATTTTCTTCGCTTCCGCTTCGGCTTCCCGCACTATCGCCCCGGCCCTGGCTTTTGCTTCGGCGATGATTTTCGCCGCTTCCGCTTCGGCTTTTTCCACGCCGTCGCGGTTGATCTTTTCAAGCAGACTCTGCAATTCTTCCATAATGAACCTTCCCTGCAAATGTTTGAATCGAATTATATTATTTTACGCGGTTGCGGTCAAGTTCATGCGGACGGTTCATGACTTCCCCGCGCCATGATGCCGGTGCTGGTGCTGCAGGGGCGATTTTGATATAATAGAAGGCGTTAAACACGAAAGGTTTTCCGATGAAATACGACAAGAATCATGCGATGATCGAGTGTTCGATCCCCGGTGTAGCGCAGAAGAGCGGAAAAGTGCGCGATATTTTCGATTTGGGCGAGAGTTTGCTGATGGTCGTCACCGACCGTATCAGCGCTTTTGACGTAATTCTTCCGTGCGGCGTGCCCGACAAAGGCAAGGTTCTCAACCAATTCTCGCTTTTCTGGATGGATTTCTTCGGGGTTAAGAACCACCTTATAACCGCCGATGTCGAAAAGTATCCCGAAGTGCTCGCTCCCTACAGGGAAGATCTGCGCGGCCGTTCGATGCTGGTGAAAAAGGTCGATATGGTCGAGGTCGAATGCATCGCGCGCGGATACCTGACCGGTTCGGGCTGGGGCGAATACCGCAGATCTGGCACGGTGAACGGCGAAAAACTGCGCGAAGGCTATGAAAACGCCTCCAAACTCGACAATGTTCTCTTCACGCCGACGACCAAGGCCGCCATCGGCGATCATGACGAGGCGATAAGTTACGCCCGGACGGTTGAACTCGTGGGGGCGGAATTGGCCGCTTCTCTCAGGGACACGACCGTCTCCCTCTATTCAAAAGCGGCTGAATATGCCGAAAAGCACGGAATTATCATCGCAGATACAAAATTCGAGTTCGGCCGCGACACCGACGGCTCGCTTATTCTCGCCGACGAGGTGCTTACGCCGGACTCTTCGCGATTCTGGCCGAAAGATTCCTACAAAGTAGGTTTCAATCCGCCGTCGCTCGACAAGCAGTATGTCCGCGACTGGCTCGATTCGATCAATTTCAACCACCAGCCGCCGGGTCCGGTTCTGCCTGACGAGGTTATCGCCAAGACGCGCGAAATCTATGTCAGGGCCTATGAAGGTCTTTCCGGCTCCAAGCTCGTGTAAACAACAGAAAGAAGAGGTTTCGTCATGGGAATGTTTGATCAGGTAAAAGAGGCGATGAAGATGCGTTCTGAAGCCAAGCGCATCGAGGCCGAGATAAAGAAGATAAGCGCCGAGTATTCGAACGGCGGCATCACGGTCATCGCCAAGGGCGATATGACCATCGAGAAGATTTCCGTCTCCCCGGAAGCTTACGATGAAGTCAAGGCCGGCAAGCCCGCCAGATTCGAGACGATGCTTTTCAACGTCGTCAACGGGGCGCTCAAAAAGGCCCGCGAAGCCACCCAGCAGCAGATGATGAAGGCGATGCAGGGCGGCGGCATGGGCGGTCTTTTCGGCAAGTGATTGCCGCATGATCGCTCCGGTCGACGAACTTGAAAAGTGCCTTGCGCTGCTGCCGGGTTTCGGCCGCCGCAGTTCCCAGCGCGCGGCGTTGGCGCTCGTGCGCGAGCCCGGGCGGCTGCTCGAACCGCTGGCGGCGGCGCTGGCGCGGGCGCGCAGCGAAGTGAGATGCTGTTCGTTGTGCGGCTCTTTCACCACCGTCGGGAACGATCCTTGCCGCTTCTGCTGCGATGCGATGCGCGACGGGTCGGTGGTCTGCGTGGTGGAGGACCCGGCGGATATCGTTTCCATCGAATCGTCGGGGGCTTTCCGCGGACGCTACCACGCTCTGGGCGGCAAACTTTCGCCGGCGCGGAAAATGGGACCGGGCAAGTTGCGTCTTGCCGAACTGCAGGACCGCGTGGTTCGCGAGGGTGTCGGCGAGGTTCTGCTGGCTCTGTCCACCGA
>JAFVZE010000180.1 GCA_017508315.1 Kiritimatiellia bacterium
ATGGCGCGGCCAATCTGAAGATTGCCGCGCCATCCGGAGGACGCGCAAATCGCCCATATCAAAATGTGCGTACCGTTGCCCGAACCGAAGACGTCACATTGACAAGGCACGGCTTAAGCATCAATAAAAAATCCAACACCGGTATCACTGTACAACAGTTGCACATTCGAGTAACCGATTACCCGATTACATACCGCAAACGCGTGCCGTCAAACGAATCTCAATACGCCCGCCCCTCAGTTTCTTTCGAGGAACCTTCCGGCGCGGCGACCGGTGAAGCTGCCGTTCAAGTAAGGTATCGCACCGTTCACCATCACCATTCTCATACCGCCGGAAAAACGGTGAGGTTCCGAATAGGTGGATTTTGCGATAAAATCCGATTCCTTCCAGACGGCGATATCGGCGAACGCCCCCTTTTCGATAACGCCGCGCCCCTTAAGAGCGAAACGGCGGGCAGGCTGTGAAGTCATGCGCGCGATCGCCGCCGAACGGCCGACAAGCGGCAGAAGACGGCGGTAAAATTCCGGCATCGTCGCGTAAGCGCGCGGATGCGGATGGTCCGCGCCGAGCGGACCGGACGGAGACCGGAGCGACGCATCGGAACCCGGCAGCGTCCAACTCTTCGACAGAATGCGCGTCAGATTATCTTCCGACATCCCGAAAAAGAAAGCGCCGGTGCGACATAGATCGCGCTTGAGGATTTCGCAGACGAATTCGCCAGGACGATCGGTAAGCTCGGAAACGAACCTGCCGCAGAAAGCTTTGTTCTCAGGATGCCACACTCCGCCGATCATCACCGTCGACCAGTCGCGCGAGGAAGCGTTCAGTTCCTGTTCGATGCGGCGGCGCAGCGCGGGATCAAGAAGACGCTTCATTTCCTCCGGCGCTCCGCCCTCGCCGGCCCAGTCGGGAAAGACGACGTCGAGATCGGTGCCGGCCGCGCAGAACGGGTAGCGGTCGCAACCGAGCAGCGTACCGTCCGCGACCGCATTCTCAATCTTTTCCAAAAGCGCGTCGATCTTCCGCCAGTTCTCCCGGCCTGCGGTCTTCAGATGGGAGATTTCCGCGCGGATTCCCGTGCGGCGGACAAGTTCAACTACCTCGTCCACTGACTCCAACAGTCTGTCGCCCTCGCTTCGCATGTGCGTAGCGTAAAAGCCGCCTTTCGCGGCGGTAGCACGGGCGAGCGCCGTCACTTCTTCGCTGTCGGAATATTTGCCCGGCTGATAGACAAGTCCCGTCGTAAGCCCGAAGCCGCCTTCGTCGAGCGACTTTTCGAGAAGACGCACCATCGCCTTCACGTCATCGGACCCGGCCGGCCGCGCGGCATAGCCCATGACGGAAGAGCGCAAGGTGTTGTGGCCGATGAACTGCACGGTGTTGAGCGCGATTTTAGCCGCGTCCAGCTCCCTGCGGTATTCGGCGAGCGAGCGCCAGACAAGCCGCTCGCCGAGAATCGACGCCCAGTCCGACGAAAGCCGAGCCTCGCCGTAACGCGGCGCGGCCGAGCCGCCGCACTGTCCGTTGATCTCCGTGGTCACGCCCTGCGAAATCTTCGACGGCGCGTCCGGTTCGATGATCAGGTAGGCGTCGCTGTGGGCGTGGCAGTCGATGAAACCGGGAGTGACCAGACATCCGGCGGCGTCCACGGTTTCAACATCGCCCGCCGGAAGCGGCGAAGAAAGCGGCAGCACATCGGTTATGCGCTCGCCGTCGACGACCACCGTACCGCCGAAGCCCGGAGCGCCGGTGCCGTCGACTATCGTGCCGTTGACGATGAGCGTCATCTGTCACCCTCTCAAGGCAGATCAGTTCTTGAACGAATGGATCGGCGCGGGGATGCGGCCTCTGCGGGAAATCATCGCCTCGCAGGAGAACTTCGAGACCTCCATCACCGGCGCATAGCCGAGAAGTCCGCCGAACTCCACCGTGTCGCCGACCTTCTTGCCTTCGACCGGAATGATGCGCACCGCCGTCGTCTTCTGGTTGACCATGCCGATCGCCGCCTCGTCGGCGATGATGCCGGAGATGGTCGCCGCCGTCGTGTCGCCCGGGACGGCGATCATATCGAGTCCGACCGAACAGACGCAGGTCATGGCCTCAAGCTTCTCGATGGTGAGCGCGCCGGCGTTGACCGCGTCGATCATGCCCTGGTCTTCACTCACGGGAATGAACGCGCCGGAAAGCCCGCCCACGTAGGAGCTCGCCATCACGCCGCCCTTCTTCACCTGGTCGTTCAAGAGCGCGAGCGCCGCGGTCGTGCCGGGAGCGCCGGGATGTTCAAGGCCGATCTCCTTCAAAATGTCGGCCACCGAATCGCCGACGGCCGGAGTGGGCGCGAGCGAGAGGTCGATGATGCCGAAAGGCACTCCGAGCCGCTGCGAAGCTTCCTGCGCCACGAGCTGACCGACACGGGTTATCTTGAAAGCCGTTTTCTTGATGGTCTCGCAAAGCGTTCCGAAGTCCGCGCCGCGCACGGATTTGAGAACGTGATTGACGACGCCGGGGCCGGAAACGCCGACGTTGATGACGGCGTCGCCCTCGCTCACGCCGTGGAACGCGCCGGCCATGAAAGGATTGTCGTCCGGGGCGTTGCAGAGCACCACCACTTTCGCGCAGCCGAGTGAATCGCGTTCCTTCGTGAGCCGGGCGGTTTCTTTTATGACTTCACCCATCAGCCGCACCGCGTCCATGTCGATTCCGGTTTTGGTGGAACCGACGTTGACGGACGAGCAGATTCGCTCGGTCGCGGCCATCGCCTCGGGGATGGAGCGGATCAAAAGCTCGTCGGCGGGCGTCATGCCCTTGGAGACGATCGCCGAATAGCCGCCGATAAAATTGACGCCGAGTTTTTTCGCGGCGCGGTCGAGCGTCTTGGCGATGCGCACGAAATCCTTTGCCGTGCGGCAGCAGGACGAGCCGACGATGGCGATCGGTGTTACGGAAATCCGCTTGTTGACGATCGGGACCCCGAATTCGCGGGCGATTTCGTCCCCGGTTCTGACGAGATTTCCGGCGAGACGCAGGAGCTTCGCGTAGATGTTGTCGCAGGTCGTTTTAAGCGACTTGTCGGCGCAGTCGAGAAGACTGATGCCCATGGTGACGGTACGGACATCGAGATTCTCCTCGAGAATCATCTTGTTCGTCTCGAGAACTTCGGATATGTTTATCATACGCGGTGCATCTTCTCGAAGATTTCGGCCTTCTGGCAGCGGATCTTGAGCCCGAGATCGAGCCCGAGCCGGGAAAGTTCGCTTCCGAACTTCTCGAACGGCTTGCGGCAGGCTCCGATATCGACGATCATCATCATGTTGAAATAGTCCTGGACGACGGTCTGGGAGATGTCAAGAATGTTGACGTCGTTCTTGGCGAGATAGGTGCAGGTCTTGGCGAGAATCCCGACGGTATCTCTGCCGACCACGGTAATGATGGCTTTTTTCATAGCTCCAATATTATAACAAAAGCCCCATCCACCGTCTAACCGGCGCCGGCGGTAATCGGTTACTCGAATGTGCAACTGTTGTACAGTGATACCGGCGTTGGATTTTTCTATTGATGCTTAAGCCGTGCCTTGTCAATGTGACGTCTTCGGTTCGGGCAACGGTACGCACATTTTGATATGGGCGATTTGCG
>JAFVZE010000181.1 GCA_017508315.1 Kiritimatiellia bacterium
AACAACGCCGGGTTGGCACAGTGGCGACTGCGCCTCATTTGTAATGAGGAATTACCAGGGGTTCGAGTCCCTTACCCGGCTCCATTTTCAGTACAGGAGGCATGAGCCGTGATTGAAACCATATTCACCGAGGCCGCGCCCAAGGCGCTCGGGCCGTACAGTCAGGCGTTGAAAGTCAACGGATTCGTTTACTGTTCCGGTCAGATTCCGATCAATCCCGCCACCGGCACCGTCGAGGCCGAGACCATCGAGGATCAGACCCGGCAGGTCATAAAAAATCTCGCCGGCGTGCTTGAAGCCGCGGGGACTTCGCTTTCGGCGGTCGTCAAGACTACCGTTTTCATCAAAGACATGAACGATTTCGCCGCCCTGAACGGCGTGTACGCCGAAATGTTCGGCGAAACGAAACCTGCGCGCAGCTGCGTGGAGGTGGCGCGGCTTCCGAAGAACGTCAAGGTTGAGATCGAAGCGGTCGCCGCGGTGTGATCGCTCGAGTTCCGAAAATCCAATTTCACAGAAAGGCAAAAATGAAGAAGTACAAAGTCGGACTGGTTGGCGTCGGTGCTGTCGGCACCGAAATGATAAAAGTTCTCAAAGAGCGTGATTTTCCGCTCAAAGGGCAGGTGCAGGTGTTCGCGAGCCGCGAGCGCGACGAGGAGATTCTCGGTGAGACGTATCACGTTCTGCCGGCGAACGAGAACAGTTTCAACGGTCTTGACATCGTGCTTTTCGCGGGCAAGACGGATGTCGCGATCCAGCTCAGGGACGCGGTCGTCAAGGCCGGCGCCAAGATGATCGACAACTCGCGCGCGTTCCGTCAGGATCCCGAGGTGCCGCTGGTGGTGCCGCAGGTGAACGCCGAAGACCTCGACTGGAACAAGGGTGTCATCGCCAACCCCAACTGCACGACGGCGATCATGCTCGAGGCCGTCGCGCCGCTCCACAAGGCGAAAAAGGTCAAGCGGATCATCGCATCCACATATCAGGCCGCTTCCGGCGCCGGTGCGCCCGGGCTTGCCGAGCTTGAGCAGCAGATGAAGGAGTATGTCGAGGGTAGAGAGCTTACGGTCAAGGCGTTCCAGCATCAGCTCACCTACAATCTCATTCCCCATATCGACAAGTTCGACGAGACGAACTGGTACACGCTCGAAGAGCTCAAGATGCTCAACGAGTCGCGCAAGATGCTTCATGCCCCCGATCTGATGCTTTCGTGCACTTCCGTGCGCGTGCCGATCGCCCGCGCCCATTCCGAGTCGCTCAACATCGAATTCGAGAACGATATCACCCCGGAAGAGGCCCGCGAAATTCTCGCCGCCGCCGACGGTGTCACGCTGGTCGACGATCCGCTCAACGGCGGCTATCCGATGCCGCTCGACGCGACGGCCAAGTACGATGTGCTCGTCGGCCGTATCCGTCAGGACATTTCGCGCAACGACAGGAAGGGGCTCGACCTTTTCGTTTCCGGCGACCAGCTGCTGCGCGGGGCGGCATTGAACGCCGTGGAGATCGCCGAGCACCTCATCAAGCGCAATCTCGTCTGACAGAGGTCGACCGGAGAAGGTGGTGCCGACGTGAAAAAAATGTCGATTCTTGCCGGTTTGCTGCTCGCGGTTTCGGCGGTGTCCGCCGCCGAAACGGCGGCGGCATGGAAGCCGTTCGACGGCCGCAAGGGACATTTGGCCGGGTACCGCCTTTCCGATGGAGACCTGTTCATGCAGACGGTGATCGTCTGCCGGTTCGATCCCGAGGTAAGGACGGAGGTCGTCAAGGACGGCGAAGGGTTCGGCGCGGCCGCCGGGCTGAAGTCGTTCAAGGTCGGCGACGCGCTCTGCCGCATCGAATGCGTCAATGTGCCGGTCAAGCCGGTTTCCAAGAAAATCCAGTCCGAACTCAAGAAGTCGGATCTGGGGTATACGGCGATTCCCGGTTTTCCGTGGTATGCGGATTTCGGACTCTCGGCAGAGCCCGAGAATGCGGACGGGAAATATCCGTTCTACTATGTCGTCGGCGCCGACGGCACGGTGAAATATTCCGGCGGGAGCGTCTCGCAGGCGATTTCTGCGGCGAAGCGCGACGCCGGAGCGCACGCGGACGCGGACGACAAACTGCTCGGTCCGCTGAAAGTCGCCGTTCATACCGATCTTGCAGGCGCGCTGAAATTCGGCTCTCCGGTCACTCCGGTCGTCAAGAAATTGAAGGCGATCGCCGCCGGGAAAACCGGTTCGGACGAGCGGAAGGAAGCCGAGGACATCCTCAAGATGCTTGAGCAGTCGAAGAATTACTGGTATAAAACGATTGCCGCCACGGACGATCCCGGCATGAAGGTTGTCCTTGCCGGGCAGGCGATGAAGACATTTCCTGCCGACAAACGGATGTTCGAGGCGCTTGCGCAGAAGGCGCTTTCCAATCCGGTCGTCGCCAAGGCGATAAAAATGTATCAGACCCTTTATTCGTACAGGCAGAATCCGCCGCAGAAAAAAGCCGATATCATGAAGGCCCACAAGCTCGCCTGCCAGGGGGAGAAAGTCATCGCCAAGTTCCGCAAGGATTTCGGCGACAAGCTTCCGGCGGCGTTTCTTTCGCTGGAGAATCTGGTGATGGAAGTCAAGGCCGAGATGGAGGCGGCCGGTGCCGGGCGGAAATGACCCTGCCGCGTCCGGCAGATTCCGCGCTTCCCTGGGAAAAGAGTTCTCCGGGTGGCGTCCGGGCGAAGTGTGCTGGCTTGCGTTCTGCCTTCTTTCGATCGTTTCGCTTTCGCTGTACTGGCGGGATTCCTTTCCCGGAATCGTTGCGGCGGCCTCCGGCGTGATGTACACCGTGCTGGCCGGAAAAGGTAAAGTATCATGTTACCTTTTCGGACTGGTCAACGCTCCGCTTTACGCGTGGCTTTCATGGCGGCAGGCCTATTACGGCGACATGGCGCTCAACCTGTATTATTTCGCGATGATGTTTCCGGGGCTGTGGTTCTGGTCGCGCAATCTTTCGGCGGATCCGGCATCCGGCATCGTGAAATCTCGCCTGCCGCCGCGGGAGCGGGCCGTTTGGGCGGCGGTCATTGCGATTTCCTCGCTTGCGTTGTGGGCGGTTCTGAGTGCTTTCGGCGGTTCGCGGCCGCTTTGCGACGCGTTTACCGACGTTTTGTCGGTCGCGGCGATGCTTTTGACCGTTAAAAGATGCATCGAGCAGTGGATGTTGTGGATAGCGGTGGATGCGATCGAGATTTTCATGTGGTGGGGCGTTTACCGCGCCGGAGGGGAGGGGATTTCGGTCCTGCTCATGTGGCTGCTCTTTCTGGCCAACGGAGTTTATCTTTTCCGCCTTTGGCTCAAAGACCGCCCGCCCCGCCCCGGTCGTTCCCCGGATATTTTAGAAATTTAACAAAATGGGTAAACTCCAGTCTGTTGTATATTGTTGTATATTTGACAGGGGGGGGGTAAATGATATCATACATTTATGAAAGTTGCGTTTGCTCGTATGTTGTCGCTCTTGCGTGCGGGAGTGTTGTTGTCGTCGTTTTCAGCGTTGTCGGCAACGGCGGAAGTTGCGCCGTGCGATGGAGCCGTTTTCCCCGCCTATCGCAGTGCATTCGTGCGGGGCGAGACCAACGCCGTATTTTGGGTCGGCATTACAAATACCGCCGCAACAGCGCTTTGCGATGTTGAAATAAAGGCGCTTCAGCTCGGCTCTAAAGGGGAACGAGTCTCGGAGAGCGTCGCGAGAGCTGCAAGGATCGAACCGGGGAGCGCGTTCGAGACTGGCGTAAAGTTGGAAACGCGGCTCGTTCCCGGTTGGCGCAAACTGGAGATTTCGGTCAAAGCCCGCAAGGCCGACGGAACCGCCGCCGAATTCAAACAGCAGCTTGATTACGGCATCGGTCCGGCGCACGGTGATAGGATGGTTACGCAGATGTGGCATTATTCCATGACCGGAACCGACAACCCGGAACGTGCGGTGGCTGATTTCGGTTTCAGCCATGCGTACAATAACTTTAATTTCAAAGGCATGAAAACCATGTCACCGGAATGGAAGAAAGAGGAAATAGCCCGTCTTGACCGTGCGGTGATGAGCGGTCTTATGTTGACCGGTGGTGTTATCGTCCATTATCCGCTTGGGAAAAAACGCGATGATTTTATGCGCAGGGGCCGCGACGGCAAGGTCATTTTCAAGCAGGTTGGAAAAACAAAACGTTCCCAGCCGGAAGTGGGCAACCCGGAAATGATCGAATACATCCGCAAATTCACCGAGCCGGAAGCGGAATATTTCGCTCCCCATGCCGGATTCGCGGGGGCGCTCCTCATAACCGAAAACCGAGATCATACGTTTCCGTCGTTCGGCGGCGAGGCGGCACGTTACAAAGCGGAGACCGGGCGGGAGATTCCGGATACCGTCACCAATAAAACCTACAATCTGCAGCTCGCCCAGGCCCGCTTCCCGGACGGTGCGGTGCCGGACGACGATGAGATTTATTCCTACTATTCCTGGTTCTGGCGCGGCGGCGACGGCTGGCCGGGCTATATCAGCGCGGCATCGGAGGCGTTCAACCGCAGGCTTGATCCCGCCGACGAGAACCGCTTCACGTTCTGGGACCCCGCCGTGCGCTGTCCGCCGATCTGGGGCGCGCCGAAGAAAGTTCGGATGCTGAACCAGTGGTGCTACGCGAATCCCGAGCCGCTCAACGTCGCAGGTCCGGCCGAGGAGATGCTAGCGATGACGTCCGGCACGCCCGGGCAGCGCACTTCGATAATGACGCAGCTCATCTGTTACCGCATTCAGCTCGCTCCTAAAAGCATTACGCCCGCAGCGCCGCCGGCGTGGCTCTCGCGCACTCCCGATGCCAACTTCATCACCA
This sequence comes from Kiritimatiellia bacterium, assembly GCA_017508315.1. Lineage (GTDB taxonomy): Bacteria > Verrucomicrobiota > Kiritimatiellia > RFP12 > UBA1067 > UBA1067. Next base: position 4,850 of record JAFVZE010000181.1, read on the forward strand.
TCGCGCCCGATGTTCTTTCCGAGGCGACGTGGAGCATGATCGCCAAGCCGGTGGACGCCGTCATGTATCACGGCTGGGGGACGGTGTTCGACACCGGTGATAAGAAATCCTACGTTTTTACGAACGGCGAATCCGCCAAACGGCTTAAAAGCCTCTTTGCGGACGTAATTGCCCCGCTCGGGCCGACGCTCAAGCGTCTCGGGCGCGAAAAGCCCCGCGTGGCCGTACTGGAAAGCTTCACCACGGTGGCGCTGGGCGGCGGCGGCTCTTGGGGTTGGACCGCGCCCGCCGTCACGTTTATGCAGCGCTCCCGTCTCGACCCGTCGGTCATTTACGAAGATATGATCCGTCGCGGCGATCTCAAAGACGTCAAGCTTCTGTACGCTCCGCAATGCCGCTTTCTGCCGAAATCGGTTATCGCGGAGATTCGTAAATTCCAATCGCGCGGCGGACTGCTCATCGCCGACGAGCGGCTCACCTCTGCGCTCAAGGCTGATATCGCGGTTCCGCTCGTCAGTTTCGCGCCGCCGCCGGCAAGCGATCTCGTGGCCGGAATGGAGGAATATGAGCGCTCGAACAAGGATGACAACCGCCAGCGGGCCACGCGCAGAGCCAAGGCGCGCATGGTCGCGCAAGCGGAGGATCTGCGCAAGGCGCTTGCGTCGCGCTATCGCGGCATCTCCGATAGCTCTTCGCCGGACATAGTCGTTTTCAACCGCAAAGACCGCAGTGCGGATTATATTTTCGCGATCAACGACCGTCGTACGTTCGGCGATTACGTCGGGATGTGGGGCAGGCAGATGGAGAAGGGGCTTCCTTGTTCTGGCTGGGTTTCGCTTAATGGAGCCGCCGGACGGGTCGGTGCGGTCTATGAACTCTCACGCGGAGTCAGAGTTCCGTTTGAACGCGACGGCGGGGATGTGCGCGTCAAGGTCGATTTTGAAACGACCGACGGAAGGATGCTGATGTTCCTGCCGCGTCCGATCGCCGCGGTCAAGGCGGCGGCGTCGACGGAAGTGGAGCGCGGCGGCCGGATTGAAGCGAGCTTCCGGGTGCTGGATTCGTCCGGAGCGCCGGTGGACGCGCTTTTGCCGGTGGAAATCCGCGTGTATGACGCGGCTGGACGGGAACTTGACGGCGCCGGATATGCTTGTGCAGTCGGCGGAACGGCGAAGGTTTCGCTTCTTACCAATCTCGACGATGCGCCGGGCGGTTACCGTGTGGTGTGCCGCGATCGGGCGTCGGGGCTGACGGACACGGTGACTGTCCGCCGCGCAAAAAAGTCCTGGTGGAAATGCCTTTTTAAATAAACCTTTTAAATAAATCTGAAAGGGGAACGTATGAAAATCGCGGTTGCATCGATTCTGTTCTTGGCTTTTGCGTCGGCTTCGGCGGGTGCGACCACCTCCGAGGAGTGTAACGACTGGTTGGTAACAAGCGGTACCGACTATGCAAAATCCCCATTGGTATTCGGAGATGATTGGCAGAGCGGAAAGAAGCCGGCGGCGGGAACGACGAATTATATTGCCGCCGGACAGACACTCAAGGGACCGAACAAGGCGGCTCTTACCGGCAATCCTTTTACCGGAGATTGTTTTGTGCTCGCCGGTACGATGACTATGCACGCCGGGAGTATAACGTGGAAAGATCTGCGGCTACAGAACGGTGCCGTTTATTCCTGGGCCAGCAGTTCTGCACTCAACGGTAAGATACTTGTCGAGTCTACCGGTGAAAACCCGGCATCGATTAGGTCTTTTTTCGGTGCTGGTATTATGGCGACAGATATAAACGCCACGGTAAAGGGTGAAGCGGATTCGGAGCTCATATTAGGGCGCACGAGCAATGGTCCGCTGAAAACATATGCTCCCGATCATTATTTCTTTGTTAAAGGGGACTGGAGTGAATTTTTAGGTACACTTAGAGTGGCTACAAATTCGGCGATAGCATTTCAGTCTAACGCTTCTGCCGGTAACAAGACGCTGGGAGGAAGAGTTGTGGTTGAGCGCGGCGGATATTGGCTCGGAATTTTTGGGTATGGCTTTCCTTCGGGAGTGTACACCACTGTCGGTTCCTTGGAAATGAAGGACGGCTCGCAGTTTTGGGCGCGCCCGGATTCCGGCGGCAGGGCGTCGCTCGTGGTCGTCACCAATGAACTGATCCTCGGGAAGGTGAAGTTGGTATATAAGGCAATTTGGAGTGCAAACGAGCGAACTGAAGCTTCGCTTCCGTCATATGCTGTAGGCTCGGAAGTTGCAATTCCTCTTTTCAAGCTTACCGGGGTTGCGGCCACAAAGGTTCCGGATCTTTCCGGGTGCGAGATTCCAGATTATCCCCAAAAACTCGGCGGCATTCTGCCGATGAAAAAAGAATTGGTCTGTCGCGACAATGACGACGGCTCCAAGACGATTTATGCGCGGTATTATGACGATATAGACTGGACGATGAACACTTCGAAGACTTCTCAAAAAGGTTGGAGCGAATGTGCATTGAATCCGGATAACGCATCGTATTGGGTTGATGGTAGGATGCCTTCGTCTGACAGTGCAGGCTTGGCCTACGCCTCACAACCGATGGAATGGCGCGGCAGCTCAAATTCCGCAGGGTTTGAATTTCCGGATCTTACTTTCATTGTAGGAAAAACATTGTATTTCTACGCCGCTTATGCAAATATCGGTAATCTTATTTTAGCAGGTGGTAATACCGTATTTGTTCATCAGGGAAGCAATACAAAACATCTACGGGGAAAACTTACCGTCATATCAGACGCAAAGGCATCGACCATTTATAATTATATAGGCGCCACACTTTATATTGATGCAAATATTGCCGGGGACGGAACATTGCAGTTAAGGCCGGATGCCAATCTGAATCCAAGCTCGTATTATCATTTGACTGGAGACAATTCTCAATTTCACGGTCGGTTGAATTCGATCGCCAAATTTCAAAACAAGGATCTCGGCCTTTATCCTGATCCTGCCAAGAACTGGTATACGACCATTTATCTCGGAGGCGACCACTGCTTAGGAGGCGAGTATACCGGTTCCACGCCTTTTTCGGCACTCACTCTCGGCGCGTGGACAAAGTTGAAAATCGAACCCGCGCTCAACAATGTTACGCTTGATGAGGTTAATCGCGGCATATTGATTTCAAATGAATGTCTGCAGGTTGAGACGCTTGCCGGACAGAAGCTTTCCATAAAGCAGCAGCTGACGTATAACGGCAATCTGCTCAAGCTCGGCGAGGGTGAGCTGGAACTTGCCGGACCGGTTCGCTTTATCGACGGCAATTCGCAGAGCGAGCCGAAGCCGGATTGCAACCGGCTGATCGTCAGCAACGGAACGGTGACGGTTTGCGCCACCAATGCTGTTGACGGCGTTCAGATCGAGGTCGCCGAAGATGCACGGCTGGCCGTTGACGCCGCGTGCTCGTCGGAGGGTATGGGCGAATACGGCTTTATCAATACCCGCTGGACGACGCCGTTCGTGTCGGGCCTCCAGAACGGTGAAATCCCGGTTGAAGTCAAGGGGCTTGAAGAAGGGAAGCCGGCGAGCGTCGCAATCTGCACGGTAAGCGCCGAAACGGCGGAGAACCTCAAGTTGAGGATTATCCGTGCGCCGCGTTTCGCCTGCACTCCGGCAAAGCGCGTCAACGCTGACGGGACCGTAACATTCTGCGCCTCTTTCCGTCCTATCGGATTCGGAGTCATTGTGCGGTAAGCTCACCGCGCGGCAGGTGTTGCGGGGAAGGGTGAGTTAAGTCATTCTGAAGAAAATCTTGTATTCGTTGCGGCGCTCAAGCTAAGGGAGTTGAGCGGCGCGGAAAAACGTGGGGACAGCAACTGTATTTTTTTTAATACTGAAAATTGTCTTATTTTCGCGTCAGCGGAGGGAGATGATAGCGAGAGAATGAGGGGGTGCGGGGGAGAAAGAGAGTGAAAGAAGAGGGAACCATCCTTGGTGATGGCTATA